>DATNLN010000049.1:0-28170 GCA_035602855.1 Candidatus Acidiferrales bacterium | reverse complement strand
CAAGCCGCCCACGAAAAAGGAATCATTCATCGCGACATAAAACCGGCAAATATTTTTGTCACTAATCGAGGCGAGGCTAAGATTCTCGACTTTGGCTTGGCTAAGCTCGCACTTGCGGAGGACAATCAATCTCTGCCGCATCAGGAAACTAGAACTGGACAGGCCGATCTCACACTGACGCATACCGGCGTGGCTCTCGGCACAGCAGCATACATGTCGCCCGAGCAGGTGCGCGGCGAGAAGTTGGATGCGAGGACTGATCTATTCTCCTTCGGTCTTGTGCTTTATGAAATGGCAGCCGGACAACGGGCATTCACCGGAGAGACTGCTCCAATGCTTCACGCTGCGGTCCTGAACCAGATCCCGACTCCAGTTCGGCAGCTGAACCCTGAGATCACTCCTGAGCTGGAAACGATCATCAACAAATCGCTCGAAAAAGATCGTCAAGAACGCTATCAGACTGCATCGGAAATGCGCGCCTGCTTCAGAGCAGCGGCGGCCACGCGGGGCGGGAAAACCAGCCTAGCCAACCACCCAGAACCGGCACCGCACACTCGTTGGCTGGTCGTGGTCACTGGAGTCTTGGCTCTTCTCCTGGTCATCAGTACGGTGTGGTTTGCGAAACGCCAGTCGTCTGGTTTACCTCAGCTTAAGCAAACTCAACTCACTAACAATTCCTTCGAGCTCTCCGGAGGAGTGGGCAGCATTTCACCCGATGGCAAGTATCTAGCTTATATAGATGCGAAAGGAATGCAGCTGAAACTGATCGACGGTGGGGAGACGCGTACGTTACCTCCACCGGATGCACTCAAGGGGAGGCAAGGAGACTGCGGATTTGGAGGCTGGTTTCCTGATAGCACCCGATTTCTTGTGAATCGCTGTCCATCTGGGGTGCGCGCCGAGGAGTTGAGTTCGCATGGCACAAGCATCTGGATCTTTTCGGTGTTGGGCACTGTGCCGCGTCGCCTTCGGGACGATGCCTTGGGTAATGGCATCTCCCCGGACGGCTCCGCCATCGCGTTTACGACGAACCCAGGTAGATTTGGCGATCGTGAGATCTGGCTAATGGGCCCGGATGGAGCGAATGCGCGGAGGCTATACGACACGAACCAAAACAGTGCAATTGGCGGTGTCGCGTGGTCACCAGATGGGAAACTGATTGCTTACTCCCGCATTGATTCCGAAGGTGCCAGCCTCCTGAGTCGCGATCTCAAAGGCGGTCCGCCCACCACGATATTTGCACCGTCCGTCGGGAATCAGGTCTTCGAGTATCTTTGGTTACGCGGGCGGTTAATCTACTCGATGGCAGAGCCGCAAGCGTTGGGGGGCTCGGGTTGCAACTTCTGGGAGATGCGGCTCGACGGAGACACGGGTAAACCCATCGAAGAGCCCCGCCGCCTCACGAGTTGGTCTGGTTTCTGCATGAGCGGTGAGAGCGCCACAGCCGACGGCAAGAAGCTTGCTTTCCTGAGGTGGGCGAGCCATTTTACGATCTACATGGCCGACCTCGACGCCAGTGGTACTCGCGTTATCAGCTCCAAGCATTTTACTTTGAATGAAAGTAGAGATTTCCCGGGGGCCTGGACGCCGGATGGCAAAGCACTCATCTTCGTCTCGGATCGTGGCGGTCGCTTCGGCGTGTATAAGCAGTTCCAGGGGGAAGATGCCGCGCAGCCACTCGCAACTCCCGAAGAAGGTGCAAGGGATCCGGTAGTCACTCCTGATGGAAGATGGGTCCTGTATTTCGTGCATCGAGATAATCCCGTGGGTACCAGAAACGAGTCAAAGCCAGAGCCGCTCATGCGGGTCCGCATCGGGGGTGGACCATCGCAACTAGTATTGACTGCGGTCCCAGAAAGCCAGGTCTCCTGCGCAAGGCCAACATCCGACTTGTGTGTTATTGCCGAGTTGTCCGAGGATCGGAAGCAAGTGATCGTGAACGCCGTCGATCCTGTCACAGGACGCGGATCTGAACTCACTCGGTTTGCGGTCCATCCGGATGATGATCGCTGGAATGTTGAGTTGTCTCCCGACGCGACACGCTTTGCGGCAATTCGAAGCCCAGACGACCCCATCTACGTCTGGTCCTTGCACGGCAAGAAAATGCGCGAAGTGCGTGTAATCGGCTGGAGCAACCTGCGGAATTTGAGTTGGGCCGGGGATGGGAAGGGTCTTCTTGTTGTAACGCGGCAGAAAGGCTACGGCACCGTTCTGCATGTTGATTTCCAAGGCCACGCGAATGTGTTATGGGAGCGCGCCACAGAGGGAGTGGCGGAATCCCCAGACGGCCATCATCTCTGCATTTCGAGCAACACGGTGGATCAAAACGTGTGGATGCTGGAGAATTTCTGAAGTTTATTATCGCCGGGTCATGTGCGATTGCTCGTTGCCCGCTCCTGAATCTATCAGAATTGCAGTTGAGCTTTCAACTGAATCATCCGCGGAGCCGCATCACCTCCAATACCCGCACCCACAATGCTGGTGGGTGCTTGCTCCAGATTGAAGATCTGCCCAAACGTCGAGTCAGAACTGGCAGTATCGGGAAAGCCGAAATTGGGGTGGTTGAACAGATTAAAAAATTGCACTCCGATCCCCAACTCAGCATTTTCCCAACCATGGATTTTTGTGTTCTTCATGACGGCGAAGTCGGTATTGAAGTAGCTTGGCCCACGAAAGCGGTTTCTTCCTTGCTCAAACTTCACCGAGGGACCATCGCACACACCTGATGGACCCAGATTCCCGGCATTGAAACCAGTCTCACAGCCGGATTGTACGAAAAGCGCATTCGGATTGGGGGTTACGCCGTCGGCCAAGACCTGAGGCGGTTGGCAAGGGTGCGGAGCAAGAGGGAATGCGGAGCCTTCCCCGCACGCCGTCCCCGGCGGTGGGGGACCGACCGGCACGGCGTACAGGAAACCATAATAATTATTCGCAGTAAGTTGAGACGATTGGGCCACGTCCACGACGGTATAGGGAAAACCGGTGCGGGCGAAGATCGTCCCGGAGATCTGCCATCCCTTCACAAAGGAATCCGAACCGTGGCCGCGAAAGACTGCTTTCGCAGGGACATCCAAAACATAGCTCGCGTTGAGTGAGTGGCGCACATCGTACTCGGCCGATCCGTAGGCGCCGCGAAGATTATGGGGATCCTGCGGGCTCGTCAAACCAACGGACGAAAAAGCGAAAATCCCGCCATTCGAGACTTCATCGAAGGCGTGGCCATACGTGTAGTTGACCTGAATCACGCCTTGAGTCCAACGAACGAATTGATGTTTGAACGACATAACCATTCCGTTGTAATTGGATACTGCATTTGTGCTGTATTCCGTGACCTCGCTAAAGCGAGGATCTGCGCAGGGCGGTACGGGCGGACTCGTGCACTTTGCCGGAGGGAGCGAGCCGAATCCGAAGGCATTAGCGTCTGGATCGCTAACCAATTCATGAATACCGTGATGGCCGAAGTAACCGATGGTGACCGCCGTATCTGCTCCGAAGGCCTGCTGCCATTCGAGGCTCCACCTTTGAAATTGCGGCGAATGAATCTGCTTCTCCGAGGCGTTAATCGCGGGTGGAGAAAAATTGGGATCTATCGCCTGGATCTGAGCGAGCGTTTGGCCGGCAGCGAAGCCATTGACAAACGCTGCGTTCGAAGCCGCCGCATCCTTAAATAGGCTGGTGGTTTCCCCCGGAGTGAGATTGTCTTGGTACGGCGTGTAGACATTGTAGATCGGGGAATTGATGTAAAACGATTCCAGGATGCCGCCCGGCAACGGATCGTAGAAAAAACCCACGCCGCCCCGTAGCACACTGTTGTGCGAAACGCCGAATGGCTGCCAGGCAAAGCTGAATCGTGGCGACCACAGAATAGTGTCCATACTCGGAATGGCGTGTTTCTGGTTAACGAGGATAGTCTGGTTGTATGGCTGGTCGGGATCATGGCTAATTGATTCAAATGATGCCGTGAGCCGGGAATAGCAACTGCTTTCGCATGCGGGATTAGAGTAATGTTCCGCGCGAAGAGCCAGGGTGAGCGTTAGGTTCGGCCGCGCATGCCATTCGTCCTGTCCATAGACTCCAAAATTGAAAAAGGAGATCGGCACGGTAGTCTGCGACGTGAAAGATTGCGTGAGAGAAGTAAAATTGGTCGATGGGGACGCTGGGTCCAAACCACCCTGGTAAAAAGCATCGAGCGACTGGGGACTCAACACGCCGATGGAATGCACTTTGTTGGGTAGGACGCTCCAATCAGTTCGCACGAAGTTTGCACCAAAGCCGAACTTCTGTTTGTCCCAGGTTTTTGTCAAGTCTTCGGAAAGCTGATATTGTGTCTGGCGCCTGCCGTAAGCCCCGATAAAGTCGACTCCTCCCAGTTGGGTAAAGGCGCCTGGTGCCCAAAAACCCAAGACCGTAGGGAATGCGGACAGCGCTTGAGAAGGATCTTTCACCTCATAAATCCGCGAAAAGTAAGAACCTGCCGCAAGGAATTGGCTGGCAGCCGATGAGCCAAATGTGTGCGTCTCGACGAGCTGGCCTTGCCACGATGGCGCATTGAAATCAGCATCGAACAGCGGACTGATGGGATCGGTGAAGAACGCACCCGATCCAGCTTCATATTGGATTCGAAGAAAGGCGCGGTCGCTCTTGCTGGCGTTCCAATCAACACGGCCAGCCGTGAGAGTGTCCGAACTTGGGCGGCTGCGCGACGATAAGAAATTCATGGCGCAGGGCACGCCTGCTGGCAGCCCCATGAATCCCGTGCAGCCGGTGGGGTCGGAAGTGGGGTCCTGTCCGCCCGCACTGGCGTGATTTGCGCCCGGTGCAGCATTGTAGAGGCTGAATATTTTCCGGTAAAAGGCATCTGTTGCGGAATTCGGGCCAAACCGCGGGTTGGAGTCGATGTTGGCAATCGTCGCAGTCTCAAACTGCGGGCTCGGGATTACAACCGGGGAAAGATTCGGGAGTACCAACCGCATGCCCTCACTATCGAAAAAGAAGAACAACTTGTCCTTTTTAATGGGGCCGCCTAACGAACCCGCCCATTGATTGGCGACGTCGAAGGGGCGTGGATTCCCGGATTCCTTGTTGAACCAGTCGTTGGCGTTCAATACGCGGCCGTTCCAATAGTACTGCGCGTTTCCATGGAACACCTTGCTCCCCGACTTAGTAATGTAATTGATGTTTCCGCCGGCAGCGCCGCCAAACTGGCCGGAGTAACCGGTGCTCACGATGGTCGCTTCCTGAATCTGGTTCTGGCCCAAGGCAAGCCCGACTGACCCGCTCTGGCTCTGGTTGGTGGCATTGTCGTTGTTGTTCATCCCGTCCACCGTAGAAAGATAGGATGTGCCCGGCATGCCCAGTATCGAGTAGTTGAAGCCATTTTGAGTGTCGGTGTTCATCACCACGCCGGGAGCGGTTTGAGCAATGTAGGTGAGATCGTTGCCAGGATTTGGAACCTCGGAGATCTGCTTCTGGTTCATCGTCGTGGAGACGTCGCCATTTTCAGCCTGAATGAGCGGGGCCTCTCCTGTTACCTTCACGGTTGTACTTTCTTTTGCGATTTCAAGCGCAACGTTCACCGTGACCGGAGGCCCGAGCAGCACATTCACCGCGCGGCTTGCCTTTTGAAAACCCTCAAGCGTCACGGTCAGCCTGTATTTTCCCGGTGCCAGAAAGAAGAATTGATACACTCCTTCTCGATCAGTTTTTGTTGATTGCGTGGTGCACCTGGCGGTGTCTGCGATCTCGATGCTCGCACCGGGAACAACCGCACGACTCGGATCGGTTACCACGCCAGTCAACCCGCCGGACGTTGTCGTTTGCGCCCCTGATTTGTAGGGCAGGCAAAGCAAGAGCATAAGGAGTGGGAGGAACCGAAACACGGGCCTCAGTTTCATGGAGGCGCACCCACGATTCCAGTCGAACTAGACTTCAGGATTTGAGAGTTCTGGCCGTGCCGACAATACTACTCCATTACCCACTTCCGAATAACTCGAAATGCCGCCCCAAGAAAATTGGGCCAGCCTAGGGCTTCACCTCAAAAAGTTGGATCCAACTCGGGTCCAAATTCTGCCAAATTAGGTCCAAGACCGTATACGATGACGGGAAAGAAAGCTAGACGGACCAATAGCATAGATTTTTTGCAACTGCCTTGGGTGCAGGAAGTCTGATTTCGTCGTGTGGAGTCAGAGGGTTGCAAAACTGCTTGTCTTCCTAGACACTTCACTGCCGGGAAAAAAACAAGAAACAGCGGGCGCCGATATCACACGGGCGAAGCTGTACCAATCAGAATGATTGAGAGCTCTTTGCAATGCCCCACAACGCAAACCGCGTGATTGTCTCAACACCAGAATCTGGTCGTCACTCGTGCCGCCGACTGCTGCACATAAATACCGGATGTATTCCCTTAATGCCGCCTTTTGCCGGCTCGTTTTTCCACAACGTTCGTCCTATCAGACAGATATGGCGGAAGCGTGTGGGAGTCGAACCCACCATTCTGGCCGCGAAGGACAGAATCAATGGCTTTGAAGGCCACGAGGACCACCGGGCCCCTGGCGCCTCCGTCGTCGGGAAGAGCCAAAGAATACTCGGCTTAATGGACAGACACAACTTCGGAAGAAGGGCACGTCTGGCGCCTCGGTAGCAGCCTGCGTAGCAGAATCAGTTGAGCCCACAAGACGTCACGCCTTGACAAACTTTTCCAGCAGGTACACCAGCAGTCCCATCGCACAGCAAAATAGCACTAGCTGGTATCCATCGCGAAGGTGCACGATGGCCCACGACGAGAGCAGCACGAAGCCAATGCATAGCCCCAGGGTGCGTTTGTTCATGGACCACCTCTGCTTGTCACGCGTACTTGTCAGGTGCGCGCGACAACGCGAAACGAATAGCTGACCTCATTGTGCCCAGGCTCTCCTTTACAGCTGCGCTGCGCTGGCATGTCGGCTCAGCGGCGCGCGCCCCAGCACTTGATGCACTTTGGCCGTCAGGTCCTCCGGGCTGAATGGTTTCTCGATGAACTCCGTTCCCGGACTCAGCACCCCGATATTGATCGCGGCATCCTCGGTGTATGCCGACATGTACAGAACCTTAAAATCGGAGCGCAGCTCGATCAGCCGCTCGATGAGTTCGCGTCCCTTCATGCCGGGCATCAGCACATCCGTAATCACTAAATCGACTCGCTCTTCACGATTCTCCATGATCTGAATGGCTTCGGTCGCTTCGCGGGCCTCAATGATCGTATATCCCTTTATTTTCAGAAACTCGCGAGCGATGCGGCGCACCGCGTCGTTGTCTTCAACCACAAGAATTGTTTCAGCGCCCTGCAATTGATGCGGCATGATGGGGGGCGCCTCGATGGCCTCAATCACCTCTTCGACGCGCGGCAGATAAATCCGGAACGTCGTGCCCTCCCCGACCGTGCTGGAAACGCGGACGAAACCTCCGCTCTGCCGCAACGTTCCATAAACAGTGGCGAGGCCCAGCCCGGTTCCCTTGTCCGTCTCCTTGGTGGTAAAAAAAGGTTCGAAGACATGGGAGAGAGTCTCGTGGGTCATGCCGTGCCCTGTGTCAGACACAACCAACATCACGTGCGGGCCCGCTTGAGCACCCTCGTGGCGGAGTATCAATTCTTCGTCCAGATCCGTATTCAAGGTTTGAATCTTCAACACACCGCCGCGGGGCATGGCGTCTCGCGCATTAAATGCGAGATTCATGATGGCTTGCTCCATCTGCGCCGCATCGGCTTTAACGTGCCCCAAATCGGGCGCCAGATCCAGGATCAATTCGATGTCATCACCCATCACGGGCGGTAACAACTCGTTCACCTGGGCCACCAGCGCGTTGAGATCCAGTACGCGCAGTTGCAGCACCTGCTTACGACTGAAGGCCAGCAGCCGTCGGGTGAGGGCGGCGGCCTTGTCCGCAGACTTCAGAATTCCGTTCAGTTCGCGGCGCAATGCGCCGTCGGAACCGACTTTGCTCAGCGAAAGTGCCGCATGGCCGCGGATCACCGTCAGCAGATTATTGAAGTCGTGCGATATGCCGCCGGCCAGACGGCCCACCGCCTCCATCTTTTGCGCCTGGAGTAAGGCCGCCTCCGCATGCTCGCGTCCGGCAATTTCTGATTTGAGTTCCTTATTCGCGGCGAGCGCTTCCCTGGCGCGCAGCGTTGCAGTTTCCGCCGCATACACCGTGAAACCCAGCAGAGCGGACAACAGTATCCCGCCCACAAACGCTACCTTGGGAAGCGTCGACAGTGCGTAGGTGATGGTCCCTGGTTTCGGCCAAACTTGCGCGCGCCACGAAAGATCTCGGAATTGTACGTCGACGGTGCTGGCCCACGGCGCGTCTCGCGGCGCCAGCTTGGCCCCTTCGCCATAGATCTGCTCGCTTCCATCGTACAAAGTCACCCAGTAGCCCTGCGCCACATCCCGCAGCATCGAGGAAATCAGCTCTCGATAGCGGAATACCCCGACCATGAAGCCGCTAAGTTTTCCCGACGTGTACACCGGCACGCATGCCAGCAGACCTCGGCCACCCTGCCCTAAATTCACCGGACGCGTGACCATCACGTCCCCGTACTGACCCCCCGCCTGAAACGCGACCTGCTGCACCGCATCCGCGCTCCGGTGCACGCCTTGTTCGCCTTCGTTTCCATTACTGTGCGCCTCCCAGCGCACATGGAACGTGGGATCCACCCACTCCACCGCTTGATAATCCGGGTAGCCGCTCATCATCAGCTGGGCGGCGGATTTCTTCGCCCGGTCGCTGCCCAGCGTGCTCCACTGCGCTGCCAGCCCCTGCAGCGGCATGATTCGCTCGCGCAGTTCTGCTTCGACTTTGGACTTCACAAACGACGCCTGCTCGTCTGTAACAGCGTGTATCTCTGCGCGCCGATGGCCGAGCAGGAGTTGCCAAAACGTGAGCACCGCCACGAGCGAGGTTAAAAAGAAAATGCTGGGCAACAACAACCGGTCAATGATTTTCCACGGCACAACAATCTTGGACGACATTGGCTGTAGGCTACCCCCGCCCTATCACGACGTCGTGATCAGGTTGAATTGGGATACTGCAACGACGGACGTTTGCGCGCACGCAGTCCTCCCGCACACTCGCAGATTGCATTGCATCTGGATGTCCTTCCCGACGGAGAACGTAAATTACTGACTTGCCGCACCTTAGGGCGAAAGCGGAAGATGAACGCCGTAAAAGAGTTCACAAATGAGGACGGCCGAGCGGCCTGCTAGTATATAGATGTGTTCATGCCGAAAATTTCAATGAAGGCAGGTCCGTCGGGCCAGTGACGCTGCGGCCGCAACAGCCGGGGTGAAATCAATCGTGCTGCGATTGGCGCGGCAGTTTGAGAGGTGGTATTGATGCGGGCTGGGGAGCACGCTATGCGCTCTGTTTTGTGCGACAGGAATTCCGACCTTACTTGAGGGGCGTAGGATTGGTCGGGAAAGTTCCCCCCGAGCCGCCACTTCCGCCGCCACTTCCTCCGCCGCTTCCGCCGCCTTGACCGCCGCCCTGGCCGCCGCCCCCAGGCTGGCCACCGCCTTGGCCCGAACCGCCCGGCTGGCTCCCGCCACCGCTCGAGCTCCCGCCGGCGCGTGAGGCGCTGGAGGAAATGCTACCCGCGGCGTCGCTGATCAATTTTCCGTTGGACGTGCCGAAGGAGAACAGACCCACGAGCACTACCAGGGCGATCATGGCGACCAGGAGCGCATACTCCGCAACGTCGTCCCCCGATTCCCTGCGCCAAAGACCCCTTAGTATCGTCATCATGGCAGGACCTTCAATTGCGAACTGAGGCTATGTCTTTCCTACTGCAAAGACCTTGCTAAGTTTTATACCGCTTTTTCGCCGAAAGCGCAACCTGACGCCGCCAGAAATCGCCCTGTTCCGCTCGACCCGCGTGGAATTGCAAGCCATCAGAAATCGCGCTGCCGCGTAAGGGCGCAGGTGTAAAAGCGATCCCGAGAAATTAATCGCGCCCAAAATTAAGGCTTGCTGTGCCGGCGTGCGGGGCGACTGCTGTGCCCATGCCTGTGCGACGCATCCTTGTAATGCGGGTTCGATTTTTCCGGGTGCCGGCTGTGAAATTTGTGCGGGCTGTTTACTGCAGACGGCTCGCCCGCAGCCGGTTGACACAGCGCCAGAAACAAGAACGCCGTTCCCGCCAAACCAGAGAGTTTCATGATTTTTCCCCGCCTCACTGCTTGTTCAGTCGCGCGATCTCCATCCGATCGCCTACTTGCGTCCCCGTGCGGTAAACCGTATGCGCCGGAAGTTCCAGCACGCTTGTCGCCTTCAGCGATACAGCCGAGATTCGAAAGGGCCGCAAGTGTTCTTCCACATGAACGACTTCCTTTTCCTTGCTGAGGAAAATCAAGTCGATCGGGAACATCATCCCAATGGTGTGAACCCCGCGCGAGGGAACGATCCAAAGACCACGACCGAGCTGCGCCCATCGTTTCGTCTTGCCGAGTAGTCCCACAAGGCGGCGAAGATAGCTGTCCGCGACGGTAGCCTCAGTGGCCACAAACGTCTCTCTAGTCTTGTTGTAGATGTACACGTGGCCATTTTGGCCGTTGTCAGTCGTAGCTCTACCGTTGCCGCCCACACGCGCGTTGTTCATTGATGAATCTCCGGGGTCTCTTCGATGTGCTGCCATCTATTCCACGATCTTCCGTTTACGGCGCCAAATAATCACGAACAGCACTACCACTGCCAAAGCTCCTGCCACCAATCGAATCAGTGTAACGTTGTCCATCTTCTTGCTCCTTTTGTTTGAAATACTCGATCAAGTACTTCCTAAGATCATTCGCCTGCTATCACCTCGCGAGCGTGGGCAAAAACTGCCTCATCAAAGTGATCACCGCGGGCCCCAGAATCACGACCATCAAAGCCGGAAAAATAAATAGCACCAGTGCCGGCACCATCTTCACCGTCGTCTTTGCACTCATTTCTTCGGCGCGTTGACGCCGTTTGATACGCAAGTCGTCCGAATGAACTCGCAGCGATTGAGCAATGCTCGTTCCAAACCTCTCGGTTTGGATCAACATCGCCACCAGCGCCTTGATGTCTTCCACGCCGGTGCGCCGGCCAAGTTCCCGCATCGCGTCCAGCCTGGTCTTGCCGACGCGCATCTCCATATTCACCAGCTGCAACTCCTCGCTCAGTTCCGGGTGGGTGATGCGCAATTCCTGCGCAACGCGCAGCAGGGCCTGATCGAGGCCCAGCCCGGCCTCCACGCAAATCACCAGCATGTCCAAAGCGTCCGGCAGCGCCAACTGCAAGCGACGCTGACGCGCTTGCACCCGCCACATCAGCCACAGATCCGGAATCAGATAGCCCGCAATCGCGCACAACAACGGAACAAACACCACCTGCACGCGGTAAATGCCGGTAGCAAACGCCAGCGCCACAAAAAGGATGGGCATCAGAATTTTCAGACCCCGCATGGCAGACATGGCGCTCGCAGTGCGGTAGCCTGCGCGTACCATCGGGAGCTGATCCTTTGAACCCATGGCCGGCGTCCCGGGAGTGACTAATCCCCCGACGGCTGCTAGCGTGTCGCGCATTCGCTCCTTCTGCTTGTCGGAAAAGCTCGTATCACGCGCCTGTTGCTGCCGCGGCGGCTGAATCAAGCGCGAAAACCGTTCCGCGATCCCCATTTCACCGGGCACCAGCGCGTAGAACAGCGCTGTCAGAACGGCAACGGTCGCTACGAAAGTAATTGTCGTAACCATCCACAGCATGGACTTCTCTCCTTACCGCCGATCAGACCTCAAAGTGAATAATTTTCCACAGCAGCAGCGACCCGATGATCTGCATGGTCCCCGCGATCGCCAGAACCGTCGGGCCGGCCGGGTCCTCGAAAAGCACGCGCAGATAAGTCGGATTGATTAACTCCAGCGCCAACATCACCCCCAGCGGCAACGAGATCAGAATCGCCGCCGTCAATCGACCCTGCGCCGTTCGCGTTTTCACTTCGCGATAGATTCGGAAGCGGTCACGGATTACCCGCGAGAGCCCATCCAGAATTTCCGCCAGATTTCCGCCCGTCTCTTTTTGAATCAGCAGCGCCGTGACAAAAAAACGCACGTCCACCAGCGGCATCCGCTCTGTCATATTCAATAAGGCATCGCGCAAGGGGAGGCCAAAATTCTGTTCCTCGAAAGCCGTGCGGAATTCCCCGGCCACCGGTTCGGCTGATTCCATAGCAATCATTTCCAGCCCGGTAGTGAACGCATGCCCGGCGCGGACCGCGCGAGCCAGCAAATCCAAGGCCTCGGGAAAATGTTCTTCGAAAGCGCGTAAGCGTCGCCGCCTTTTGAGCGCAACCATCGAAAACGGCACAATTCCCGCAAGGATCCCCACCAGCCAGGGGATCGGGAATCGCGGATAGTACAGCCCGGCGATCAAATACGATGCCAACGCGATTACCCCGCTCACCAGCAGAATTTTCGCCGGCTTGGTCCTCATCCCGGCCTGCGCCACGAAATCCCGCAGGCGCAATGACCAGCCCCACGGTGAAAGCATCCGATGCAGCGCGGGCACGCTGCTCAACATTTCATCCCGCACCAGCTTCAGATTGATGGAGACATCGCCGCGCCGCTCCGCCTTGCGCACCGACTCCATCCGGCGCTTCACAACTTCCTGGCTGGCGTCGGTGCCCATGAACATCCACAACAGCGCGATGACCGCGACGGCGGTCAAGAACGTCAAAACGGAAAGTAGCAGCGCCATCTTCGGCTCCCTAATGAACCCGCGGCATTTCGAACATGCCCATCGGCAACTGGATCCCGGTTACCGCCAGGCGTTCGGCGAACCGCGGACGAATCCCGGTGGGCAGGAATTCGCCGATCACCTCGCCGTTCTCGCGAATGCCACGTTTGCGAAATACAAATATGTCCTGCATGGTGACGACTTCCCCTTCCATGCCGGTGATTTCAGAGATGCAGATAACTTTTCGCGTTCCATCGCTCAGGCGGCTCACCTGTACTACCAAGTCCACGGCGGAGGAGATCTGCCGCCGAATCGCGGAGTCAGGGATGCTCAAATTCGCCATGGCCACCATGGTTTCCAGCCGGCTCAACGCGTCACGGGGTGAATTTGCGTGAATTGTGGTGAGCGAACCATCATGGCCGGTATTCATCGCCTGCAACATATCCAGCGCTTCCTCACCCCGGACCTCACCCACGATGATTCGATCGGGGCGCATGCGCAGAGAATTGATCAGCAGCTGCCGCTGATGTACGGCTCCCTTCCCTTCGATATTGGCCGGGCGGGTTTCCAGCCGGACGATATGCTCTTGATTGAGCTGCAATTCAGCTGCGTCTTCAATCGTGACAATTCTTTCGCGACTGGAAATATTCGAAGACAACACGTTCAGCAATGTCGTCTTCCCGGCGCCGGTGCCGCCGGATACCAGAATATTCAGCCGCGCCTTTACGCACCCGCGCAGCAAATCCAGCATGCTGGGCGTCAGCGTGTGATTGTTGACCATGTCGTTCGCGTTCACTCGTTCGTGGCCAAATCTGCGGATGGACAGGCAGGGACCATCCACCGCAAGCGGCGGGATGATCGCGTTCACGCGCGATCCATCTGCCAGCCGGGCGTCCACCATCGGCGAAGATTCGTCAATGCGCCGCCCGATCGAGGAAACGATGCGGTCGATGATGCTCATCAGATGCGCATCGTCGCGAAACTGCACCGCCGTCTGCTCCAGCATTCCTTTTCTTTCCACGTACACCCGCTTGTAGGTATTGACGAGGATGTCGGAAACGCTGGGATCGGCCAGCAAGGGTTCCAGCGGGCCGAGTCCGAAGACCTCATCCAGAACTTCCTGCGCGAGGCGTTCTCGTTCTTGCAGGTTCATCGGTGTGGATTCACCGACGACCAGCGCCTCCAGGATGTGACCGACTTCGCGCCGCACCTCTTCGCGATTAATCTCCGTCAGGCGATCGAGATTCAATTTTTGAATCAGTTTTCGGTGAATCGCGATTTTAACCGCGCCGAAATCCGTTCGTGTGATTGGCGGAGCAACTGGTGACATCGTTTTCTACCTTTTCGTCGGAAATGAAAAGAAACCGCCGAGCGCGCTCTTTTTCGAAGCCGGCGACCATTCCGTTCCGGTCAATTGCGAAGCAATCTGCCGGTAGCGGCCGCTCAGCACATTGTTATGGTTTTCCATCAAGGGAGTTCCCAGATTAACGGATTCCGAAGCCTTGCGAAAATCGTTCGGGAGACACGCAAAAATTGGGCGATTTATATCTTTCTGAATGCTTCGCAAAACCTCGTCATCGCCTTTATGCCAGCGGTTGATGATGATGCGCGCGCGATCGGGCTCGATTCCGAAGCCCTTCAACGCCACCAGGCGGCGCTCCAAAGTCCACAACGCCGGAACATTGGCTTCCGCCACGATCAGTATCATGCGCGCCATGCGCAGAATCGGGCTCCACTCAGACGAGAATTGTGAACCCATGTCTAGCAGCACCATGTCGAAAAGGTTCTGCGCCACATTCACCACGCGCTCCAGCGGCGGCACCGGAATCGTCTGCCATTCCTCAGGCTGCAGGGCGCCGCCCAATATCTCCAGTTTCGTCTTGTGTTGCGTCATCAGCCCTGCAAAAAAGTGGCTATCAAGACGATCCAAATTATCCACGGCATCGCGAACCGTGAACCGCGGATGGAGATCCAGCAGCAAGTGCACGTTCCCAAGCGGCCGTGCAAAGTCCAGCAAGGCTACGTGCTTTCGCGCAAATGTGGCAAGCTGCACGCCGAGGTTGACGCCCACCGTCGTCGCGCCCACCCCGCCTTTCGATCCCATTACCACGATCAATTTGTCCAGCGACGGGCGGTCTTTCGCGTCCGCCGAATCCAGCGCGAACCGCGCCAGCATTTCGTTTAGCGCTTCGGGGCTCGCCGGCTTCGGCAGGAAATCCTGCACTCCGCTGCGCATCGCTTCCAGCATCAGCTGGTGCCCCGGCGGCACAATGGCGGATACAGCCACCAGCTTTATCGAGGGGCGAATGCGCCGCAATTGCGCTCCGAACGTGAAGTAGGCTTCGGGATCGCGCGACAAGTCCAGAAAAACAATGTCCGGCAATGCATCCGCCGAATCAGGGAAGCGGTCCGAAGGAATCGTCCACTGTTTGATTGATTTCACAATGCCAGTCTGTTGCAGAGCAGCCACCAGTTGCGCTGAACTGGTCGTCTCTCCGCTGGCGATCGCAACACTTAACATGAAACGATTTCCCTGGTCCCCTGAGTCTCTTGCTGCAACGTCGCTCGCACTGCCCGGCGCTCGCTCACTTCGGCGACTTCGACGATGCCGGCGCCTGTTTGGTCGCGCCCAGGAAAGGCTTCGGCATGTTGGGCGTTGGCGGCGCCACATCCGATGGGTGCACAATGCGCGGCGTCACCACAATCAGCAGTTCGTTCTTGCTCTTCGTCAGCGACCGGCTTTGAAAAAGTTTCCCCAGAATCGGCACGTCGCCGATCCAGGGAATCTTGTCGAATTGATCCGTCACGCGGTTATCCAGCAGGCCTGCGATGGCGAAGCTTTGCCCATCCCGCAATTGCATGTCGGACTCCACCCGCGTGGTGGTCAGAGCAGGAATCAGGAAGCCCTGAATCGTGAGCGCGTTCGTGAAATCCAGCGAACTGACCTCCGGCTTCACCTTCAGATGAATCAGGCCGTCGGCCGTCAACGTCGGCGTGAAGTTCAATCGCACTCCGAATTCCTTGAACTGGATGGTGATCCCCGCAAAACCAGCGCCGGTGGTTCCCTGCAAAATCGGAAATGGAAATTCACCGCCTGCCAGGAAACTGGCCTCTTTCCCGGACTCAGTCATCAAATTCGGTTCCGCCAGAATCTGCAGCACGTTGTTCTGTTCCAGCGCTTGGATGGTGGCTGCAAAATCAATGTCTGGCCGGAAGATGAAGAGATTAAGCAGATTACTCAAACCGATGTCTGAACCGGTTCCGCTGGTGCCGCCCGTCGAAGGGCTAACCAGTTGCGGAGGCGAAAATTGCTGCGTCGAGATGATGCCGATGTTCTTTGCTCCCGGCAGGCTCAAAATATTGATGCCTAGTTGGGTTTCCAGCGTCCGGTTCACGTCAGCGAATTTCACTTCCAGCAGGATTTCACCCGTTGGGGTCGCTGGAATTTCCATCAGGCTCGTGACTTTCGGCGCAGCAGCCTTTACCACTTCCAGAATCTTGTCGGCCACTGCGGCCGAAGATACGCGCCCCGACAGGATCACGATGTCTCGCGAAGTCTCCACCTGCACCGGCTCGGACGGAAAAACCTCGTGAATCTTCTGGCTCAATCCCAGGATGTCAATGTCCACCGATACTTCAAACGCCTGGCTCTGGTCCGCTTCATCCCACAGCAGCAGTGAAACTCCGCCGGGCGCTTTCCCATTGAGCAAAACCTGAAAGGGGCTCACTACGATCGCTTCCGCAATCGTCGGGTCGGCCAGCGAGACTCGCTTGATCTTCGAGGGCGATGAAATCACCAGCGAACGCCCCACCAGCAGGTGCAACGTCTGCGGCCCCTCGGTCTCGACAGCAGCTGGTTGCGTTGTCTGGGGAACAACGGTAGCCGGCGACAGCGTTGCGGCAGCCGGAACGGGCTGCGCGAGCCCGGTCATTGCGGGCGGGTTTTGCGGTAGCTGTTGCGCCCGTGCGCTCTGTATTCCAGCCAGCGGCACAACTGTGATCAGCAGCGCATTGATCAGCACAGCAGGCAGTGCGCTTCGGAAGCCGCGGTTACGGTTTGTCGTGCGCTTGAACTGAGACAATGTTTTCCCCTGTAGACTTTCAGCCACATTGCTGCAGAAATCGCTTGTTACGGGTTCGGAAAGCTCTTGTTCTCGCGCTTGTTCCCGGTAATCACCTCAACTACGTAGGGTGAGGGCGGAGGTGGAATATACTTCGCCACCGTTGCGCGCTTCGGCGCCGGCGCTCCTCCGGAAAACAATGAATCCTGCAGCACCGACGCGGGCATCAGCAGCCGGGTATCAACCGTATTACGCAGCGACAACTGGATTTTGCCTTCGGTGCTGGCCATGGTCAGCCTCGCCGCGTCATCGGGAGTAACCAGCAGCGTAACCACCGGCACGTTCTGCGGCTTTCCTTCGCGGTCCTGCTCGATCTTTTGTCCTGCGGCAAGCACCTTCACGTTTTCCAGAATCGTTCGAGTAATGTTTTGGTCGCCGCCGTGCCCGTTATCCGCCACTTTTCCCGTTACCAGCACATCCACCATCGTTCCGGGAATCACGAACCCGGCTACGCCTACCACGTCGTTCACCGCGACTGAAAGCGCGCGCATCCCTTCCGGGATCGTCGCAGGCAAACCCGCGCCGGATTGCGTGGCGGCCAGTTTGTTTTCCAGGATCGGCTCATTTTCCGCCAGCGGCGTAATTACCGCGCGGTTCGCGCAATCTGCAATCCGCGTAAACATTCCCGCCACGGGCTCGCCCGACGGCCACGGAATCAGCCGCAGGTTGCTGGCATCGACTCGCGTGCCCACTTGCAAGGGCTGCGCGGCCACCACAATATGCTCCGTCGTGATGGGCTTGATAGCGCTTGCGCTCTGGAAAGCGCGGTACACAAACGTGCTCAGGAACAGTGCGACCACGATCGCGATCCCCAGGCCGATGAGCATCCGGTTACGATTCATAAAAAGTTCTCCCTTGCCCCAATTTCAAATCGCCCAGCGGGCCGCGCAGTAACAAATCACCGTCGCCGCCGCCACTGCGACTCCAAATGGCAGCCTCAGCAGTCCCGGATTATCCAGAGAAATTTCAGGATTCTTGCGCAGTCCGAAGGATAGAAATCCCCGAACCAGCACGGAAAGATTCCGCAGCGTCTGTTTCACTCGACGTGTCCTCATCACTTCCACAATCGCCATCAATCCAGACACCAGCACGCTTCCCAGCAGCACGTACAAAAGCAGAATCGGCCCCAGGAAAGCTCCCAGCGCGCCCATCAATTTCCAATCCCCTGCGCCCAACCCGCGCAATAACACCAGAGGAAGCAGCAGACCCAGAGCCAGGCCCGCTCCTTCGAGCGCAGTCTTGGCGCCGGGCCACCCCGCAATCACGGTATGTACGGTGAGACCAACCAGAAGTGCCGGAACGGTGAGCCAGTTGGGAATCTTGCGCGTGCGCCAGTCCGTCCACGCTGCCGACAGCGCCAGCGCGAGGGTAAGCATCCAGATGGCTTGTGTTCCACTCATGAATGATGCAACGTCCTGTTCGATCGAGCCCCGTCCACGCACACCCCGCAGCCGTGAGCTGTCATCCGTGCTGCTCGGCCCAGCGCCAACGCCGCTGCGCTGACTATGTGGTGCCGGAGGCCGTGAGGTTCGAGGCGGCGTTTGCGAACACCGTGTTGATCGCAGTCGCCAGAGGCGTCAGAGCTGCCATGGAGGCGAGCGCGATCAGCACCAGCAGCAGTGCGTACTCCGTCAGGTCCTGCCCTTCTTCTTCGTTCCAAAGCCTTGCCAGTATTGTCTTCATGTTCGTCCCTTTCAGAGATTCCCTCGAATCACCTCAATCGGAACCGGCCGCCGGGAATCCGAGGCGTTCCCAACGGCCCTATCCCTGCCGCACCCGCTACTGCGCTCAATCCGCAGCTTCGATTAGGTGGTGCCGGAAGCGGTCAGATTCGATGCGGCGTGTGCAAATACTGTGTTGATGGCGGTTGCCAGGGGAGTAAGCGCGGCCATCGACGCCAGTGCAATCAGGACCAACAGCAGCGCGTACTCTGTCAGGTCCTGCCCTTCTTGTTCGTTCCAGAGTCGTGACAGCAGAGTCTTCATTTCTGGTTGCCTCTCTTGATGTAAGGTGAACGGCACGGGAGCGTGCTCGCCGCTACTTCCCTTAATGCATCTACAACACCAATCCGCCGGCGCTACCGACGTGGCCTAACTTCTTCATAAATCGAGGTTTCCTGCAGCTGGCTCCCCACCCCTTTGCCTATCCGCCCGCTTGACCTCAAAAGCGTCACCGCTTGTGAACACCTGCTCTGTCGCCCGCACGCGGTTTGTTGACGTTCCCTCCGGCCGCTTTTCTGCAAGGACGCGACCGGCAGGAGACACCCCAGCCCCCGCTTGGACGCTAGGCTCCGCCCAAAAACGCGCAGCTCTAGGATGGCAGGATTGAAACTGGGTCAATTTGGCGTTGCGGGACCGCCAGCATATGTAGACCGCTGCGCGCCCAACTGCCAATCAGCCAGAGGAACACCACGGAGGGAAGAACCAGCAGCCCAACCTTTTCCGCAAAAATCAGCACGAAATAGAGAGGCGTGAAAAACAGCAAGAACCCGACCGTCACCCATGGGTAGGGGTTAGCACGCTCCGCTCGATCGTCCACCGACGCAAAAATGCCCCCGCCGATCAGCAGCGGCAGAATCATCAGGCTGAAATCGTGGGGGAGAGAGTGGAAACTTACCAGCGCAACTATCCCGACTACGGTGGCGAAAGCCAAGTCGAACGCAACTCCATCCTTTACGTCGCGCAATCCCTTGGCAGCCCACAGCAGGCCAGCGAGCATTCCGGCAAACAACAGGAAATTGCGAATATTGGCGGGCACAGATGCGGGCAGGATGATCCACAATAGGCCTCGCAGCGTCGGCATCAGGCCCAAGTGAATCTGCCACTGTTGGGCCAGCGCGCTCGCGGATCCCTGCGTTCCCTGCGAGAGCAAGATGCGCGCGTAGTCGGCCATGCCCTGAACTCCGACCAGCGACACAGACACGGACAAAACCAGAACAGCGCCAGGAATGAACCCGCGAATGAACCTCCACTTTCCCGCCAGGCATGCCACCAGTACGCAAGGCAGCACCAGTTGCGGCCGAAATAAACCCATCGCCAGCGCGAATCCGGCCGCATCATCTCGCTCGCCTTTCCACAGCCAGAACGCGAGCGCCAATAAAAACAGCAGCAGGATCGAATCCTGTCCTTGCAGCAGGCAATACCATGCCGGAAAAAATGCTAGCGTCGCGAGCAAAGTGTCGCGAAAACTCGATCCGCTGCTCACAGCGCTCTGCATCAAAAGCGCCACGCCCACCAGCATTCCCAGACTGACAGAAGTCCACAGCAGGTGGGCCGCGCCGAAACGCAAGTAGGTGAACGGGATGAAGATCAGCAGTTCGTACGGCAGGTGGTTGTTCGGAGCGCGCGCCACGTCACTGACGCGGCGGACAAAACTGTTTTCGGCCGCAAAATCGTACAGGTGCGCCGCTTGTCCTTCGCGCACCATCTGCGCATTGGAGTAAAAAACCGGGAAATCGTTCTTCCCGGCCATGATGTCTTTCCATGAAGTGAAAAACACCGCGGCATTCATGGCCAGCATCAGGAACATGAAACTGTAAACAACTCGGCGGTCCAGCTGCACGCGCTTGCGCATGGCGGCTATCGAGGCGCCACCGCGGGGCGCGACGCTTTCTTCTGGCCCCACATCACCATGTTCCACGCCAGCCAGCGCATCAGCGGCAGGCGCGTAAGCGCCGTGTCAAGCGCGCGCAACGGCATCCACCAGCGCAGGCTCTCCGGCGTTTCTTGCAGGATCCGCTTCCAGTAGCGATCCCGGTTCGGATGCACTCGATCCACGGCGTAATACTTCACGAACAGCAGCAGAGTCGAAATCCAGAATTCGCGATGCTGCACGTTGGGGAAATATTTCCGTGCCAGCTGCAAATCCGCACGGGTCAGCGGCGCTTCATCCTCGGTGCGCACTTCCGTCGCCATGCGGCGGTATACGTTGATCGCAGGATTGTAGGCCAGCGGATCGTACGAAAAGAAAAAGCCGCCCGGTTTCAGGGCGCGATGGATCTTCTGAAACAGCGCATCGCGATCACGCACATGGTGAATCGTGTTGGCAATGTAGACGAAATCAAAGGTCTCCGCAGCGACGCCCAGATCCTCCCCCTGCGATACGATACCTTCGACCTCGACCCCATGCCTGCGCGCCAGTTCCCGCCCCGCCTGCACCATTCCGGGCGAGATGTCCGTCATCGTTACTTGCGCGCCCTGCAACGCGAAATACACCGAAGATTCGCCGAGACCCGCGCCAATATCCAAAAGACGCTTCCCCCGCAAAATGCCCATGCGGTTCAGTATGAAGCGATTTTCCAGCGCGGTGGGCGCCTCGAAACATTCGCGCGCCAGCACGTCATCAACCGGCGTGCTGCCGGCCCATGCGTCGTGAAACGCGGCCTCGCGCTGATGTGTGATTGTGTCCGACGCCATATTTTCAGCCAAATATCGCCTGACGCTAGCGCTTGCCGGCGGCTGCGGCATGCGTCCGAGGCAGAATTTCGGTCGCTGCACTGCGCGCCTGGAATCCCATGCGTTCTTTCACCACGTACAGCGGACGCCGCTTCGATTCTCCGTAAATCCGCCCAACGTATTCGCCAATAATGCCCATGCAGATCAGTTGCACGCCGCCCAGGAACAGAATCGCCACCAGTAAGCTGGCCCAGCCTCGTACGAGCCCTTCGACGCCCAGCAGCCTTTCGATAACGGTGATCAGGATGCCCAGTATCGCAATCCCCGACGCGGCGAATCCTACCCAGGTGGCCAGACGCAACGGCAGAGTCGAGAAGGAGACGACACCGTCGGTCGCAAAGCGCATCATCTTGAATAGTGAAAATTTCGTCACTCCCGCGGCCCGCGCTTCCCTGCGATAAGGTATCGCCACCTGGCTAAATCCCAGCCAGCTCACCATGCCGCGCACGAACCGGTCGCGCTCCGGCATCGCGAGCAAAGCATCCACCACCTGCCTGCTCATCAGCCGGAAATCGCCGGTGTCCACCGGAATTTCCGTGTCGGACAGTTTGCCCATCACGCGATAGAAAAGTTTCGCCGTCCCCCGCTTGAACGCCGTCTCGCCTTCCCTTTCCGCCCGCACTCCATACACCACGTCAAATCCGTCCATCCACTTCGCCACGAAATCGGCCAGCACTTCCGGAGGGTCCTGCAGGTCGGCGTCAATGATGGCCACGGCGTCGCCCGAAGCGTGTTCCAATCCCGCGGTGATTGCCAGCTGGTGTCCGAAGTTCCGCGAAAAACGCACCACGCGAATCCGCTCGTCCAGCGCTTGAAATTCCCGCAGGATGTCGGGCGTCGCATCGCTGCTTCCGTCATCCACGTACAAAATTTCAAACTTCTGTGGCAAGTGCTCCAGCACCGCGAGCAGCCGGCGGTTGGTCTGGCGCAATACTTCCTGTTCGTTCAAACACGGCACAACGATCGAAATCATTTCTGGCATCGTTACCTCGCGTGTGCGGAGATCGCTGGCGGCGCGCTTTCCGCCAGCGCCAACGCCTGCGGCGCAGCGTCGCTCGCATTCCGCTTCACATACAGCGCGCTCAATTGGTCCGAATAAACCTTGCTCCACTCAGGGGACGACGCCAGCAGCGTCGCGAATGGCTCATCGCGTTGCAGCAGGCATGACTGGATGCGGTACCCGCCGAGCACCTGCAGCGCGCCCGGCCTCAAAAAAGTAATGTGCACGTAATCGCCCAGCACACCGGTTTGCTCGAAAAGCTCGCTCCGCCCATCAATGAAAGTTTTATATCCGGCCTCGATCATGTATCCGCCAAACCCGTAGCTGTTAAACAGCGGCCCCGGCACCGAGTGCGCGCGCATATATTCCAGAGCTTGCACGGGAAACTGTTCGGCGACTTTCTTTTCCATGTCCGCCTGGGAAGGAAAGTAATGCGCCATCGCGATTATCACGCCCACCATCAGCACGAAATTAAGCAGGTATTGGTCTTTGGCCCGATTGTAGGCCGGCATGCACTTGGCCAGCATGGTCGCGGCCAGCGGCGCGAAGAACGGCACAAACAGAAGCAGAAAACGCAAGTGCATGCAAGCCATTGCCGTGCCGAACAGAAACAGCAGTAATTCCGCGACGTGCCAGGAAAACCGCAACACCACCTGCGCCAGGAAAAAACCCAGCAGCAGCGCCAGAAATAATTTGCCGCCTCCCAGATTGAATGGCATCACCTGCCACTCTAAAATGTTTGCCACGCTGATCGGCAACGTCGAAGCCACTGTGAACGGGTAGCCGGCCAGTCGTACGCCGTAGGGCGTGATCGGAATCGCCGCCAACGAAAGCAGGAAAACCATCTCGAGCCGCAGCCGCTGCGCCTTCGTCCAGCGTCGCGTTTCCAGGCTTCCGATCTGAAAACTCACCAAGCCCGCAAGCAAGTACAGCGCAACCGTCGCCAAACCAACAATCCACGAGCCGTGCGTATTCACCCAAACCAAAAACAAAATCGGCAGCAGCCACACAGCGCGCTGCTTTCCCTGCCGAAAAAGCTCCAGCGCGATCAACGTAAAAATCAAAAATAGATAACCAAGCATCTGCGGCCGCAAATTGAAAGACGCGGTCGCCAGCGCCAGCAACACCGCCGAAACCAGAAACGCCGCCTTGCAATTCCCCGAACGCAACGTCGCAAAACCGTAAAGCGCCAACATCACGGCGCCGGCCAGCACCGCCAGCAGCACTTCCAGCCCGCGCAGCCCGCCGAGGCGGTAAGCCACCGCGAAAAAAACGTCTCCCAGCCACTCGCAGGACATCCACGGCGCTCCCGCCGCCGTGTAGGAATACGGATCGGTCGTCGCCCAACGATGTGTGGCGAGAATCAGCTCGCCGGTCCTGATGTGCCACCACATGTCCGGATCCACGCTGAACGATCGCACCACTGCAAAAGTCGCGCCCGCCAGCAACGCTCCCAGCATCGCTGGAAAAGAACACAGCCAGCGCATCCATGCCGAAATCTGGCCTGCGTGCACGCTGCCCGCGCCGAGGGCGGCACTCACTTCCGGACCGGCTTGGTGCGCCCCGGCAACGACCGCGCTACTTTGCGCCGGCCCACTCGGCATCCCTCCGCGTATCGCAATGTCCGCTTCGCTCATATTTGCGCTCAAGATTGAACTGTAACGGTGTGCCAGAACTCGCCAAGCCGCGACCGATCCTGCCAAGGACACTACTCCCCACCCCAGGTGTCATCTTTTGGATACAGCCAGGGCCCGCCGTGCGCCCGGTCAACAGGGATAACGCACTTCTAATTCCAAACTCCGCCCTCTGCTTCCCGCAGCTCCTTAAACTCATCCAGTACCGCAAATCGCGTCCGCACCGACGCCACCGTCTCGCCAAGTTGCTGAATCTTCGCGGCATCCAGATGTCCCAGCAAAGTCCCCGCAGCATTCAGGTACTTCACTTTTTCCGGCCGCAGTCCCATTACCCGGCAGCAAGTCGCATCCACCGCCACCGGATCGTCACCAAGCACTAACACACCGCTCGGTTTGGGCGTTCCCTGTATCGGTCCGTTGCCCTCCATGCCGACGATGCCGTCGACGATCGCAAAATCGGGCCGCGAGGCTGCGTTGATATCCAAGATGGAATTGTCAATCCCCGCCCAGTGCAGCACGTTCTTGGGCCAGCCATAGCAAGCGCCCGGCACGATGCCAAACATGTTTTTCAGCGACAAAGTAACGCCCGCCCAATGATGCGTCTTCAACTTCGGCATCGAAACCAGGAAGTCCACGCCCAGCACCGTCTTCGGCAGGTACAGCTCGTTCAATCGTGACGCGTGCGTGCGCAGCACCACTCGCTTCACATCGTCCAAGTTCAAATCCACGAAGGTCCGCCCCAGCGGCCCGGTAAACTCACGCAGCCGCACCGATTCAAGGATTGCCTCGGTATCGCGATCCATCGCCGGACCATCACCAATCAGCACCTGTGCCGCGCCCAGCCGCAAAAAACTCTCCCGCGTCGCAGCGATCACATAGGGGTGCGTGTTCATTTCGCACAGAGGATCGAAGCCGACGAGGTTGGGCTTCAAGAGCACAGTTTTGTCTTTTACAGGCAGATCGAACACAGCCAATGCTTGGTAGATCACGGCGGCCAAGTCCTGCCCATAATTCGCCGTGCGGCGGATTACTACGCGCGATGCGGCCCGCTGGAACGACGGCACCAGTGCAATATCAGGTCGGCGCATGGCTCAGCTGAATTCCGCAACGTCGCCCGTGAGCCACTGCCGCCGCTGGCACGCCGCCAGGCAGGCCCACGATGCTACCGCGATGTTTTGCAGAAATTCGTTGCGGCCGTACATTTCCGCGATCGTCGGCGCCCCCTGCGGCCATTTTCGCCCGGCTACTTCCAGGCCAATCCGCGCCAGCGCCAACGAACCTGCGCCCCGCGCGTTTGCGACGTTTTTCTCGAGCCAATCCAGGCTCATCACGAATTCCGGCCGCTTCGGCTCATCGCGCAACGCGAGCAGCGCCCACACCGTCGGAACGATCAGCGGTTCGCCCGCGACTCCGTAGACCATCGGGTTCCCGCAATTCCAGCCGCCCCCTGGACACATGCGGTCATACAGCATCCATCTCCCGAGCTCGCGCCGCCGCGCCGCGCCTTTGGGCAAAACCTGCGCTGGCGCTAACGCCAGCAAGATCAGCGCAAACGACGTTGGCTCTACCCAGCTGCTCGTATGCGGAGTCCATCCCCAGCCACGGTAGAAATCATTCTGTGCAGTGATTTTGCGTTGGGAGAATAACCGAGCACGCCAGCGCCGCCACGTTGCACTGTCGCGGGGCCAGTCGTTACAGATCCATTTCACTCCGGCCGCGACAGCCTGGCGCGCCCGCGCATCCCCGGCGAGCACCCAGCAGGCGAGGGCCGTCGCCCAGGATCCGGTGCTTACTTCTGTTGACGCCGGCCACGAACCATTGGCAAGTTGCGCTTGACGTAAGAATTCCAAGCCTCGTGCCGGAATTTCGCCTGAAGACGCGCTGCTTTCCTGCGCGCGCAACGCCAGGATCGCCCAACAGGTTGGTTCCACCCGGCTCTGCAAACCCGGTTGGAATCCCCAACCTCCGTCGGAATTTTGCGCAGCGCGAATTAGCGGCAAACAGAAATTCGCTGCGAACACAGACTCGCTTGAGAGATTCTGTGAATCGAGGTTATCCCCGGCGGGAGTCATTTGGATCGGCCTGGCCGGTTCGCCGTCACATAATCTGGCGCGACGACGGGGCCTCTTCGCTGTTCTCAATCGGCAGATCTTCGGGCACCTGCTGAATTCCCAATTGGCTGATCAGCCTGTGCAAATACCCGCGTGCCACGCGCAACGTGCGTGCGCTTTCCGCCTTGCGCCAGCCGCACTCACGCAGCGTGCGCAGCACCAGCCTGCGCTTGAATTGGCGCACTTCTTCTTCGTAGGATTGATTGAATTGCGGAGCTTCGCACCCGCCGCGTATCGTAGCCGGCAGTTGCCAGATGTCCACGGTCGGACCTTCGCACAGCACCACGGCGCGCTGCACCGCGTTCTCCAGCTCGCGCACGTTTCCGGGCCAGCTGTATTCTTCCAGCGCGCGCAGCGCCGGCTGTGAAAATCGCTTGGCCTTTTTCTTGAATCGTTCGGCGAAACTCTGCATAAAATGCTGCGCCAGCAACGGAATATCGTCGTGACGCTCGCGCAGGGGCGGCAAATGCATCTGCACCACGTTGAGCCGGTAATACAAATCGTCGCGAAACTTTCCCTGCTGCACCATCGCCGCCAGGTTGCGGTTCGTCGCGCATACCAGCCGGATATTCACGTCAATCTTTACGTTGCTTCCCAGGCGCTCAAAACTCCTTTCCTGCAGCACCCGTAGTAGCTTGGGTTGCAACCCCAGACTCAAATCGCCGATCTCATCCAGAAACATCGTTCCCGAATCAGCCGCCTCCACTCGGCCGCGACGAGTCGCAAACGCCCCCGTAAACGAACCTTTCTCATGGCCAAAAAGCTCGTCCTCAATCAGCGATTCCGGCAGGTTGGCGCAGGAAAACGCCACCAGCGGGCGAGAACTGCGCCCGCTCATCTTGTGAATCGCTCGCGCCAGTAATTCCTTGCCGGTCCCCGTCTCTCCGGTAATCAGAACGTTTACATCGCAGGGAGCGATCTTCTTCGCGAGCGCGAAAAGATCCTGCATCACATTGGCGGTGCCCAAGAGCTCGTGCAGCCTGCCGTCCGTTCGCTCGCTGTTGCGCAGGTGCGTCAATTCCTTCTCCGCGGAGTGAAAGCGGTGCGCGCGTTGCAGAATCAGCCGCAGCTCAACGATATTCGGTGGATTCGTAACGCTGTCGTAGGCGCCGTGCTCGGTCACCCGCAGCGAAAGTGGCCGGTTCTCGCCGTCATAGAGCACCACGACCGGAGGATGCGAGGGAATCCGGCACCAGGCGTCAATCAGCCGCAAGCCCAGTTCGCAGTCTCCCTGCGTGCTGGACGCTCGCAGATCGAGCAGCACGACGTCGCACCACTCGCGCAATTCGTTCAGATTGCTGAACTCGAAGTCGCTGCAAACGTTATATTCGAACGCACTCCCGAGTGCGCGCGCAATCACGCCAGTCAGCCCCGCATCCTGGCTTACAAAGCACACATGTACAGTTTCTTGAATCAATGGTCGTGCCCCCAGGTGCCGGTTTGCGCGCCCTTTCTTGGCTGAGCAAACTCCGGCGCCATTATCGCGGCTTCCGGGAAGAGCCGTCAGAGATTTATAAATGGTTGGGCTGCAGGATCGTACTCCCCCCAATGCCGAGATCGAGAGAACAATTCTGCAAGGGCTTAACGGACCGCAAGCGGTGTGCCAACAGAGCTTTTTTCGGACGAAAATCACTCCGTCCAGCTAAGCTAGTCGTAGTCAATCAGATCACGAAGGTGAAGTCAAGGGCGCAAGCGCGGCGAACCTCTGGGATCGCCGTCCAGGTGCCAATCGTCTGCATACTTTTGCTATGTTACTTCCCGATTGCTCGGTAATTATACGAACGCAATCGTGTGCTTACAGCGCTTCCGAATCCCTAAATTCGCTGTAGCACCGCAAGATCCGGCGCCATCAATCGAATGTCATCCGACCTGCAGTTCGACCGCGCTGCTCCGCTGCGCTCCGTGCTACCGACTTAAAGCTTTACTCGAATTCTCGATCGGAATCCCTATCAAGATTTCCACAGCCACGGGCTTGCCATCCCGCATCGCGGGCTTGAATTTCCATTGCCCGAACGCTGCGCGTGCTGCCGCGTCCATTTCCGGCACAACACCTTGAAAGACTTCCAGATTCTCCACCATCCCGTCATCTCGCAGCGTGCCCTTTAGTACGATCTTTTTGTA
>DATNLN010000042.1:0-91837 GCA_035602855.1 Candidatus Acidiferrales bacterium | reverse complement strand
CCCGGAAATGAATATGGGCCAGCTCGTAATGATCTTGCGCGCGAAATTTCTGGTAGACGCCGAAAGCTACGGCAAGATCCAGGGCAAGCCCTTCAAGCAATCCGAAATCGAAGCAAAAATCGAAGAGCTGCTGGACTAAGTGCGGCTCGCCGGCTCTTGGCTTTTGAATTTGTTTTTGCCTCTGTTTTTGAATTTGCTTCTGACTTTGTAGCGGCCGCCTGTAGGCGGCGCACTTGATTTTGACCTTAGCGCAGGGCGGTTTTTGAGGAGCAATCGAAAATGACCACGGCCACGTTGCCGGTGTACACGAAAAAAGATTTTCAAACCGACCAGGAAATCCGCTGGTGCCCCGGCTGTGGCGACTATGCCATCCTTGCCGCCGTGCAGGCCGTCTTCGCCGAACTCGGCGTCCCGCGCGAAAAATTCGTCTTCATCTCCGGCATCGGCTGCTCCAGCCGCTTTCCGTATTACATGAACACCTTCGGCTTCCATACCATTCACGGCCGGGCGCCCGCCATCGCCACCGGCGTAAAACTGGTCCGCCCCGATCTCGACGTCTGGGTAGCCACCGGCGACGGCGACTCGCTCTCGATTGGCGGCAATCACACCATCCACATGCTGCGCCGCAACGTCGGCCTGAAAGTCCTGATGTTCAACAATAAAATTTACGGCCTCACCAAAGGCCAATACTCGCCCACTTCCGAAGTCGGCAAGAAAGCCAAATCCACCCCGTTCGGTTCCGTGGATCGACCGTTCAGCCCGCTGTCCCTGGCCCTTGGCTCCGAAGCCACCTTTATCGCGCGCTCCGTGGACGTCTTCCAGCAGCACCTGAAAGAAACGCTGAGAAAAGCAGCGGCGCACCAGGGTTCGGCCTACATCGAGATCCTGCAGAATTGCAATATTTTCAACGACGGCGCCTGGGAAACCATCACTGAAAAAGAAGCGCGCAGCGAGCAAGTCGTCCAGCTCGATCACGGCAAGCCGTTGATCTTCGGGAAAAATCGCAACAAAGGAATTCGACTGGTGGGTCTCGACCTGGAAGTCGTAGCTCTCGGAAACGGCATCACCGAAAAGGATTTACTGGTCCACGACGAGCACAATCCAAATCCCGTTTACGCCTTCGCTCTTTCGCGCATGGACTCCATGCCCGGATTCCCCACTCCCATCGGCGTACTGCGCGCACTGCAAGGCGTCCCCCGCTACGAAGATCTGATCCAGCAACAAATCCGCGAAGTCATCTCGAAAAAAGGCAAAGGCGACCTGGCCAAGCTCCTCCGCGCGGGCGACACCTGGGAATTGAAGGCGTAGGCGGACTGCCGCGCTGCGGTTACCGGATTTTTCTTTTTTTCCCGGTCGGATCGATCGGCAAAGACGCCGTTTTCCAATTGACGCCTTCTGGCCTTTTCCCCACGCCCGCAACGTATAAAACTCCTTCCGTCACACCATCGATCCCCAAGTCGCGGTCGACCTTCGAATCCGCCATTGCCATCGTGCAAAACGGCGCAAGTCCGAGCCAAGTCGCCACCAGGCAGAACGTCTGGCACAAATGTCCCGCCTCCGCAAGCACCACGCGATAAGCCCGCGGGTAGCGATACTTCCATTGCGTCCGCGTGAACACCGCGGTCATGAACACGAACGCAGCCGCCTCGGAAAACCATCTTTGCCCGCTCACATAATCCGACATCCGGCCGCGCGTCATCCCGCGCCGCAGCAATTCCAACCCGTGCTTCGCCGCATCGTAGTGATAAATCCCCGGTGAAATTCCCTCTACCTCTTGCGCCGCCACGTAAGCCTCGATGGGATGCAGCGCTCCTCCCGAAGGAGAAGTCTTCACCGCAAATTTCCCGAGGGGCGGCACCGCAACCCACTCGCGCACTCCCCAAGTCAATCCCAATAACGTCGCCAAATCCGCGAGCGCAAGTTTTCCCGGCTGGAATCTTCGCCACGTTCTGCGCGACGTCAGCACGCGCGCGAATTCGCCCTCCAGGCGCGGCGGCGGCAGCGCGGTCTGCGCGGCGCGCGCATAATGTTTCACCGGCACAGGCATCGCCTTTTCCTGCGTCAGCCCTTCCATGTAACGGCCGATGCTCAGCATGTCTGCTTCGAAGGGAAGATCGCGTCCCGTGAAGTGAAAGAACCCCGCGGCAGGATTCCAATCCTTCCAGGCGGGCATCGCGCGTTCCAGAGGCTGCAGCTTGCGGTCGGAGCGCTGCAGCAGCGAATGTTTCAACAACTCTTTAATCGCGGTGCGCAACGACGACGGTGAGTATTGAGCAAGGTGACGGAAAAGTGCCTCAGCGGAACGCCACCGGCTAAAGAAGTTCAACACTTCCGTCGCGATCGGTGCGGCCGTTGCGCCTTTGCCAGTCGCGTAATTTTCGAAGATCAGTTCCGTATCGTTCCAGTAGGAAATCAAATACGGAGAACGCCGGAAAACCACCCGTTTCGCTTTAGGCATGCGGGCTAGCTCGGTTCCACTCGCCGCGAGATCAAATCACAGCTCTCCTGCGTGCTTTACCTGGGATGGGTCGTGAACCACTGCCCGTACGGAGGCGGCTTGATCTGCCTCGCCTTCACTTCCGGGCACGCCAATCGCAGAAGGCGATGGGATTTTTCCAGCATGCGCAAGTTCAGATCGATTTTCTTCCGCTCGGCTTTACTCACTTTCGGCCGAACGGCGCGCAACTTTTTCTCGGCCCTGCGAATTGCGTCGGTAATCGGATGAAGCGAGAAAGCAATCTTGGCCATAGGATTCACCCTCCTGCATTTCAGATGTCGTGGATCCGAAGCGCCGCCGGTCCCGATCGTACGGCGCCGCGAACGGCGCTACTTCTTTTTGGGTTTGGCACTAAACGTCTGCCCGTAATGCGCGAGCGGCCGGCAGAAAAACATGACGATTTCGCTGCACTTCGCCAGCCCGCGCAGCTCCAGGTCGATTTTTTTCTGATCGGCCTTGGCCACCTTTCCCCGAATCGCCCGCAGCTTCTTCTCCGCCTTCGTGATTTCCCTGGTAATGTTTTTCAGTGTGAAGTTAATTTTGGCCATGCCCTACTCCTAGAACAACGGATCGCAATCTTCACCACAGGTAAACGCGGACCGGTTTCGGGGGATGTACGAAAGACGGCGGAAGTGTAGTTGAGGCCCGGCCAAGCGTCAAGAAAGATCGCTTGCGTGATCATTTTCCGCGGGGCGATCCGCAGCGACGGCGACATCGCTGCGGCGATTTTCATTGCGTATTGGAGCTGGTGGACGCGATGGGCAGGCCGATGCGTTGCAGCAGCGCGACGAATCGCGGATCAGAATGCAAACTCGCAAATCGCGGATGCACTGCAATATTGATCAGCCGCACGGAGCGTTCCTGATACGCCTTATCCAGCCATTGAAACGCTTCGTCCTTTTGATCCAAACCCACATAAACGAGCGCAATCGTGTACGGCGATACGTATTGCTTGGAATACATCTGCAGCAAATCGTGCAAAACCGCGAGTGCGTCCGTCCGTTTTCCCGCCACAGCGTACGCATTCCCCAGCTCGGCCTTGAACGAAGTTTCGTTTCCCGAAAGCGCCAGCGCCTGCTGCAACTCTTGCAACGCTTTCGCATAATCCCGCTGCGCCAGATAGGCCTGGCCGAGATATCCGTGTGCCACCGCGAAGCTGGAATCCATCGCCACGGTCTTCTGCGCCTCGGCGACGGCCTGGTTGTATCGGCCCGCCAGATATAGCACCCACGACAAATTGGCATTGATGATCAGCGAGCGCGGATCGAGTTCCTGCGCCAGTTTCATTTCCGAAATCGCTTCGTCGCTTCTCCCCGCTGATGCCAGAGCCAGCGCGTACCAATGGTGGCTGTTCGCTTCGCCGGGATTCAAATCAATTGCGCGCTGGAATTCATCCAGCACCCCGGGCCATTCCAACCGGTACGCGCGAATTTGACCGAGCACGGCGTGCGCGGAAGCAAGATTGTCGTCCAGTTGCAGCGCCTTCACCGCGGCCGCTTCGGCCTCTGGCAATACTTGCGAAGACGGAATGTCCTTGTAGTCCGCCGCCAGCGTCAAAGCTCCCGCCAGACCTGCGTACGATGGCGCATAAGTCGGATCCTGCTGAATTGCCTCGCGGTAATCAGCGACTGCCTGCGTCACAGCCTCGCCCGTGCGTTTCGCGACGAAGTAATTCCCTTGCAGGTAGGCGTCGTAGGCAGCCGGGACCACGGTTCGCGTTTTCGCCAGGCGCTCCTGCTCCGGCTGCGTCAGCTGAATCTGAATTTGCGTGACGATGTCGCGCGCCACGTCGCTCTGCAAGGCCAGAATGTCGGTGACGGTGCGTTCGTAACTGCGCGCCCAAAGATTCTGGCCGGTTTGCGGCTGCACCAATTCCGCGGAAATGCGCACGCGGTCGTCGGAGCGCAACACGGATCCTTCCACCAGGGCGTCCACGCCCAGTTCCTGCGCGATCTGCGCGGGGCTTTCGTGCTTGTCCTTGTACTGCATCACAGAGGTACGCGAGATGACGCGGAGTTTCTTGATCTGCGAAAGTTCGGTGATCAGCGCGTCGCACATTCCGTCGGCAAAATAATCCTGCTGGGGATCGCCGGTGAGATTTTCCAGCGGCAGCACAGCCAGAGATTGGATGGACGCCGCGCCCACGGCCGGCGAGCCGCGCCATTTGACCTCCACCAGTTTCCAGACGAACGCCGTTATCAACAGCAACGCCGCGACGGACGATGCAAGCAGCAGCGCGCGGACGAACCGCGAGCGTGGGGCTGCAATGGCCGGATGAATGGGGGCTGCTTGAATCACGCTCGCCGGAATCACAGCCGAATTCGTGCGCAAAGCTTCCAGCGCCGCACGGATTTCGCTGGCGTGCTGATAACGCTGCGCCGGCTCTTTCGCCAGGCAGTGTTCAATCACGGAGCGCAACCCCAGCGGCACATTGTCACGCAATGGCGGCGGTGAATCGTGCAGGATCATTGAGCTCAACTCATAGGAAGTCCTGCCGCGGAAGGGGCGTTTGCCATGGGCCATTTCATAGAGCACCACGCCCAGTGCCCACACATCGCTGCGCGCGTCGGCCGGCTCGCCACGAAATAATTCCGGCGCCATATAGTGCATGGTCCCGACAATTGCGCCTTCCGAAGTCAAGGTGCTAATGGATTGCGTCTTCAGGGTGATTTCGCCCGGAGTCATGTGCTTGGCCAGGCCGAAGTCGAGGACCTTGACGCGGCCTCCGGGCATCACGATGACGTTGGGAGTTTTCAAGTCGCGATGGATTACGCCGCGTTCGTGCGCATGCGCCATGGCGTCGGCGATTTGCTCGCCGTAGCGAATCACCGTTTCCACCGGAAGACCGCCTTCTGGAATTTGCTCCGCCAAAGATCGCCCGCTGACGAATTCCATCACGATGTAGTTCTTGCCGTCGGTTTCGCCCACGTCGTAAATGGTGCAAATGTTGGGATGGTTCAGCGCCGAGGCGGTGCGCGCCTCACGAATCAACAGAGCGCGCGCGTTTTCGTCATGGTTCAGTTCATCAGGCAGGAATTTCAGGGCAACGTCGCGGTTCAGCCGGTCATCATGCGCGCGGTACACCACGCCCATCCCGCCGGCACCGACTTTTTCGACGATTCGGTAGTGCGAGACCGTCTGGTCGCTCACGTGTGCGGAACGCTCAAGCGAGCATCTTAGGCCGCGGCCGAAAGTTAAGTCAACGCGGAAGCCGATCGTCGTTTCGCCGCAGAAATTGGCGTGCCGAGTAAACGCCTGTTGCGCGATGCACTGCTCACTGCAGGTCGTGGCTTCAGTCACTTAGGGCTGTTGCTGCAGCACGATTGATACGGTTCCATCGCTCAGGTTCGTCCTGCCGAGATCGAGTTTCCCATCGCCGTCGAAATCCGCGGCCACGATCTGGTACGGACCGCTCCCTACGGCGTTGACAGAGACGCTGGCGCGGAATCCTTGGCGACGGTAGTGGATGGCTGGGACGGCAGCGGGGGCAGCAGCGCCATTGCGTGATCGCGCGCTGCTGCGAATTCGTCCCAGTCGCGTTTGGATACTGGGTCGGATGGCGGCAGCGGGAGGCGCTCGAAGTTCAGAAATTCTTTGCCGCGCTGGATGCGGAAGTCGAGGTGCGGACCGGTGGCGAGGCCGGTCATTCCGACCAGGCCAATGCGCTGGCCTTGTTCGACGCGTTCGCCGGAGTGCACCAGTACGCGCGACAAGTGCATGTAATAAGTGGTGTAACCGTTGTTGTGCTGAATCTCGATCAGATTTCCGGCGCCGCCTTTCCTGCCGGCGAAAATCACGCGGCCATCGCCGATGGTTTGCACGGGAGTGCCGGTGGGCGCGGCGTAATCAATGCCGAGGTGCGGGCGGTACTCTTTCAGAATCGGATGATAGCGATGCTGGCTGAAATGCGAGGTAATTACGGCGGCAAATTTCAGCGGTGAATGCAGAAAGGCCTTCTTCATGGACTTCCCTTCCGGGGTGTAGTACGCAGGCGCGCCATTGGGGCCGTGAAACAGGACTGCGCGGTAGGGATGCGGGCCGTTGTTATATTCCGCGGCGAGAATGCGGCCGTAGGAAACGACTTCGCCGCTTTCGAGCGTTTTCTTTTCGACGACCACGCGGAACGTATCGCCCGGCCGTGGATCGGTGTAGAAATCCAGATCGAAGGCGAAGATTTCCGCCAGACGCATGGCCAGTTCCGGCCTTTCTCCAGCGTCGAGCACGGCATTGAAAAGCGAGCCGTTCACTTGCCCGACGACGCCTACTTCCTCGGTTTCCGAAGGAATGGTCTGCACCTCGGCGTGAAAATCGTTTCCTTGCGGCCGGATGTAGAGGACGCGATCGGCATCAATGCGGTAGCGCACCTCGCGCAGATCTCCCAGGCTCGAGCGGCCTACCACGAAACTGTTTCCCGCGCGCAGATGGCGCAGATCGAAAACGGATTGCGCGGAAGCTATCAGGCGCGCGGCGGTGTCCGAACTGAATCCCATACTCTGCAGGAAGGCCGGGAACGGCTGGCGGGCCGGGACCGCGGCTTCGCTGAACAGGACCAGCTGCTCCTGCATGCGATGGGCGTCTTCGCGGGAGGGCGAAGCCTGGGTCATGAGTTCGTAATCGGCGGCGGAGGCGCGGAAGTACTGTGCGGCGAAGACGCCGGCTGAAGCGGCTGCGAGCAAAGTAATTGCGATCAAGACTTTGGTTTTCGTTCCCATAATTCCCTGCGGCGAATAATTTACGAGGTTTGGAGCATAGCGCAATGCGATGAGCGGCGGAAAGTGAAATGCTGTGGATTTGTTCATGGGGTAACAGGCTAGGTTGGCGGATTTCCGGGCGTTCGTTCAAAACGCCTGCCGCTGACACGCGGAGTAGCGAAAATCTGAGGCGAAGGCATCCGAGCCGGCCAGACGCCGGCGCTAGCAGGGGCTAGTGCGAGGCGCCTGCGGCTGTGGCGTACTGCGCGCGGCGCGTGGATTCGGCGAAATAATTTCGTTCACGCAGGCCGTGGTAAATGCGGCCGGCGATTTCAGAGGCATGCGGACCGCTAACGGCGCGGCCGCCTCCCCGAATCAGAACCACGAGCACGATTTTCGGATGCGCTTGGTCGGCGTAAGAGACGAACCAGCCGAGGCGACCACCGAGCGATTCGTCGTTGCATGTGCCGGTCTTGCCGAGGGCCTGCTCGCCATCGGGGTCGTAGCTTTGCTTCGCGGTGCCGTACATCACGGCAGCGAGCATGCCTTCGCGCAAATCGGGAAGCAGCGGCGCGATATCAAGTTGCTGGCGCACACGCGGCTGAAAATTTTGGCGCGCTTCGGCGGTGCGCGGATATTGCAAGTAATACTGCGTGCCGCCGTTCGCTAGTGTGGAAACCAGCGAGGCGAGCTGCAGCGGCGTGAGGCGAATGCCTTCACCGAAACTGGACATGCGCGCGACGCCGCCGTATGCGGGAGGCACGGAGGGTACAAGGCCGGGCTGCTCTTCCGGAATGTCGTAGCCAGCGCGCATGCCCAAGCCAACCAGCTGAGCGTATCGGTGGACGCGCGGGAAGCCCAGGCGCGTGCCGACCTCTTCAAAATAGACGTTATTGGAATGCGCCATCGCCTCCGTGAGGTCCATGTAACGGCGATGGCCTACTTGCAGCATGGTGTCGCGAGTGATGACGCCTTCCTGCAGACCGGCGAGCGCGATGACCGGCTTGATCGTCGAGCACGGTTCGAAGCCGGAAGAAAAGGCCATTTTCTGATTGACAATAGTGAGGATACGGCCGGTGGACGGGTCCATCGCGAGGACGGAACCGTTGGCGTGGCCGAGCGCATTTACGGCGATCTGACGGATCTCCGGATCGTCATAATCCGCGTTGTCATTCTTGGTGGGATCACCATAGGCCGAAATGCCGGATTTCTTGTGGTGGGTGCGGGTAGTGGCAGTGGCAGGCGTGGCCGCCGACGCGACGGCACCCGCGAGGAAAAGGCACAAGACCGGGACAAACTGTTTGACGGCTGGGACGGGTTGCATCGGGTCCTATATCGGCCTGTGAATCATAATACTTCAGCCAACAGACTCCCAGTTTACGGAAGGAATGTGTGGAAACGCAACTGTTAAGAAGGAAAGCGTTTCCGCGCGCATAACTGGACGAAGGGACAGATGGGTTGCGGCGCAGGACAGGCCCACCGCGAAGCGATAGCGAACTGCGCGCGACCCGGGGCGGCGAGCGCCGCCCCGCGTCGCGAATAAAACGAGCGCTATCGAAAACACGCCGTTCAGGCGGCTAGCGGCCCGAGCGACTGCTCTGCGAGGAAGCGGCTGCAGCGGCCGCTTTCGGGGGCTGCTTGGCCGCAGCAGCGTCCGCGGCCAATTTCTGCGCCTCGCCTGACGGCTTGCCGTTGCCATCGGCTGGCACGGCGGGATGCCCGAGCAAGCCCAGCGCCTTGCGCAGATCGTGCTCTATCTTGGCGCGAATGTCCGTGTTTTCCTTCAAAAAAACGCGGGCATTTTCGCGGCCTTGGCCCAGGCGTTCGTTCTTGTAAGAAATCCAGGTGCCGGATTTTTCAAGTAGGCCATTGGTGACGCCCAGGTCAATCAAATCGCCTTCGCGCGAGACGCCTTCGCCGTAAATGATGTCGAATTCGGCTTCGCGGAACGGCGCCGCGACTTTGTTCTTCACGATTTTCGCGCGCGTGCGTGAGCCGATGACGCGGTCGCCTTCCTTGATGGACTGAATGCGCCGGATATCCACGCGGATCGAAGCGTAAAACTTCAGCGCGCGGCCGCCCGTGGTGGTTTCCGGATTGCCGAACATCACGCCGATCTTCTCGCGAATCTGATTGATGAAAATCAGGCAGGTCTTGGATTTGGAGACGATGGCGGTGAGTTTGCGCAGAGCTTGCGACATCAGGCGCGCCTGCAGGCCCATCTGCGCGTCGCCCATATCGCCTTCGAGCTCGGCGCGCGGCACCAGGGCGGCTACTGAGTCGACTACTATAATGTCCACGGCGTTTGAGCGGATCAACGCTTCGGCAATCTCGAGCGCCTGTTCGCCATTATCCGGCTGCGATACCAGCAGGTTGTCCACGTCCACGCCCAGCTTGCGCGCGTAGGAAGGATCGAGCGCGTGCTCGGCGTCAATGAAAGCCGCCTGGCCTCCCAGCTTCTGCGCTTCAGCAATCACATGCAGAGTCAGGGTCGTCTTGCCGCCGGATTCCGGGCCGTACACTTCAATCACGCGGCCGCGCGGAAAGCCGCCGACGCCGAGAGCGGCATCAATAGAGATCGAGCCGGTGGGGATGACGTTCACGGGGACCAGGACGTCCTTGTTGCCCAGGCGCATGATGGAGCCCTTGCCGTACTGCTTTTCAATCTGCGAGATTGCCAAATCCAGATTTTTTGACTTTTCGTCGTTCACAGTGCCACCTCAAGAGGACGATCTGTTTGGTCTTAGCTGGAGACCGAGGCGAAGTGAGTTTAACACTGAGTGCCCGTTCCCGGCTTGGCCATTTCGAGGGGCATAATATCACGAGGCGAACAAAAAGCAAAGAGTATTTTAGGCTACTTGGACCGCATCATTTGATGTTTTTCAGGCAACATGGAATATACCAAGACAGAATCGTGGATTCCGCAAAGACGCGAAAGCGCGGAGTGACTGTCGAAAGGTACAGCCAGGAGCGCAAGGCCCAGTTTCTGCTATCGACGGCCAGCGCGCAACGGATTAGGTGCGAGCTCGGAAGAACGTAAAAAGCCAGGACTTGATTCGGGCGGGCTCCCGCATTAGCGACCGATTGCCGACATTCAGCGAGCGAGTGCACCGCGAGCGGATCGGAAAACAGGGACGGCGCGATCGATTGCGTGCGCCACTAATATTTGTAGAAGCCGCGGCCGGATTTGCGGCCCAGCCAGCCGGCGGCTACGTATTTGCGTAACAGGGGGCAGGCGCGATATTTGGGATCGCCGAAACCGGTTTGCAGGACTTCGAGGATATTCACGCATACGTCTAGGCCGATGAAATCAGCCAGTTCCAGCGGGCCCATGGGATGGTTCATGCCCATTTTCATCACGGCGTCGACGGCTTCGGCAGTGGCTACGCCTTCCATCACCGCGAAGGCGGCCTCGTTGATCAGCGGCATCAGCACGCGATTGGAAACGAAGCCGGGAGCGTCATTCACGGCGACGGGTTTTTTTTCGAGTTTTTCGCATAACGCCATCGTGACTTGGAACGTGTCGTCGCTGGTCGCCAGACCGCGGATTACCTCGACCAGTGCCATCACAGGGACCGGATTCATGAAGTGCATGCCGATGAATTTTTCGGGGCGCGAGGTTTGCGCGGCGAGCTGCGTGATGGAAATGGAAGATGTGTTGCTGGCGAGGATTACGCCGGGCCGGAGCGCGGCGTCAACATCTTTCAGCAGGCGGACTTTCAGGTCGAGTAGTTCGGGGACGGCTTCCACGGCGAAATCGGCGGTGGCGAGCGCGGAAACATCGGTGGTGGGGAGGATGCGCGCAAGGATGAGCGGCTTGTCGCTGGCGGCGATTTTTTCCTTCTTCACCTCGCGGTCGAGGTTTTTGCCAATCGTTTCGAGGCCGCGATCGAGGAAACGCGTTTCGACGTCGCGCAGAATCACGCCGTAGCCGGCGCGCGCGAAGACGTGGGCGATGCCGTTTCCCATGGTGCCGGCGCCGAGGACGGCGACTTTCTTGATTTGGTCGAGTGACATAGGGGTTGATGATAATGGAAGAGGAGGAGGTAAAGGAAGCGGAGGAGGCGGAGGAACGTCCAAGGGCGATGGGGTGTGATCGTGAGCAGGCGTCCGACCGAATCTCTCGTAATGCTGTAGCCGACAGTGGTTCCCTCTCTTTTATTGGCCGCGCGCGCCGCTGATCTCCCTTAGATTTTCGCTGAGGCTGAGGCGCTGCACGCAATCCTGAAGTGACGCGCAGTGGCAACGCAGCAGGTGCTGGAACAACGATCTCAAGCGGCGCGAGCGCTCGATATTCCGTTCCGCTTCCTTTATCTTGTGCGCCGCCAATTTTCGCCAGCGAGGACCTACTGGAGAATTATCGCGCAAGCCACTCAGGAAGATTTTGATCTCCGCCAAAGTAAAACCCATATCGCCGGCGAAACGGATGAGCAGCACGCGGTGAATCGCTTCCGGTGGATACCTGCGTTGCCCTCCGGCGCGGTAGGGAGGCGCGAGCAGGCCCATCCGTTCGTAGTAGCGAATCGCCGAGGCATTCAGGCCGATGCGGCCAGCAAGTTCCCCAATCTTCATTTTCCCTCGCAATCTCCGCCGGAAATTAAAGCTTGACTTAAAGTTGACTTTAACTTTTAGCATGTGCCGGTGAGTGAAAGCAAACGACAAGGAGCGCATACATGAACGTGAAACGACTCACGGCAACGAGCAAGTTGAGTGCCGCTGCGGCCGCGTTGACGCTGCTGTTAGCGGCGAGCGGTTCGGCATGGTCGCCGACAAGAGCTTCCGCTGCAACGCCCGCCACGCGACAGGCGAGCCGCGCCAGCAAGTTCTACTGCAACATGAAAGCCCTGGATCCAGCGGAACGTGCCCAGCACCAGCAACTGACTAAAAAACTGATCGCGGTCCGGAAGAAGATCGTCCAGATGCCACGCGGCTACGAATTTCAGTACAGCCCGTCGGATGTTTCTATCGCTGAGCTGGCGGGTTGGGTGACGACCGAAGCAAAGTGCTGCCCCTTCTTCAATTTTCACATTGATCTGGAACGTGAAGGCAACCTGGTGTGCCTGGGATTGACAGGGGAGGAAGGAATTAAAGCGTTCATCCGGACGGAATTTCAAGTGCCCGCACCGTAGCGGCACCGCGGCGCGAAATTGCGCGGTGCAAATTCGCGCCCGCAATATCTCGATGGCGACCGGCGCCGTTACGTTGGGATACTTGCCGAGAAAGATCAGCAGGAAGCCGATCGTGTCGCCGATATCGTGCGTGATTGGTACCGCCAAATTGCGCCCGGTGCGCAGATCGATTGCTCCGAGCAGCAGGCCCGTCGGCGCTTCGTCAATTGCTCCAGTCAGTCCTTGCTATGCATGCGCAAGGCCAAAGTCCACGGGGGCGACAACCAGGCTGATGTTCCAGGCGCGCCGCGTGCGGTCAAACAGGTAGGCGTCGCGGTTGGTCAGTGAGAAGCGGCGGCAGGTCCGGAAACGCCGCCCGGCCGTGATTTGTTTGGTGTGCTTAGGACGCGTCGGCGATTTGGCGGATCATTTCCTGCGCGCGTTTCTGTGATGAGGGCGTCACACGAATTCGCAGCTGGCCTGCGGAATCATCGGTCGCGGAGCCAATGCCGATGTTGCGGAGGCAGGTCACCACATTTTCTCTGGTGGTGGCATCCTGGCCGGACCAGACTTCGGCGGTTGCTTCGTCTGGATCGAAATCTTCGGCAACGTAGTCGGGCGGAAGATCAGACGTATCGTACTCTTCGTCGTTCTCCGCTGATCCCTGATGTGGCCCATTCGAATGCGGCGGGTCTTGCTCTGAATCGTCAGGCGCTGATTCGCGACGGCGAGCCGCAGCTTCCAGCGCCGCGTTGGCGGCGCGGTGATCGCGCGCATGAATGAAGATCGCATAGACCTGCCTCGACCAATTCCGCAATACGCCGACCTTGTTGCTGCGCTCGTGGTATGGGATTTTCGCCGTTTGGAGCGCGGCCCCGATTCCGTCCCGAGTCGCCGCGTCCGTTCCAGTCCACAATAGTTCGGGCGTGCCTGAAAGTTCAGGGTCGTGGTTATGAATGTCTCGTTCTTCCAGACGCTCAACGAGCGCGACCTCGCAATCGGAGCATCGTGTGAAACCGGGCCGATATTCGGCTTCGCAATCAGGGCAGAACATGGGTGTCCGTGCGCTTCGATCGGTTCGGCAGAGATCGTATCGCACCACACGCGTGAAGCGACACTATTTTGGGTGCGAGGTGCTGAATCCAAATTTGGTCATGAGGAGCTGGGCTTCGTCGCTATCGACCGGGCCCAATGTGATGTTAGCGGCACCGGAGTCGCGCCAAAAGAAATCCTGGACGCGGAAGTAATACACCTGGCCGGCTTCGGCGGTGAAGTGGGCCGCCGAGACCTGATGGCCGGCGGTGACGATAACAGCCGTTTGCCATTCCGAGCAGAAATGATGTTCGCCCGGATCAACCGAAATATAGAAATACGTGTTGGACTGGGTGGCACCCACCCCATTGCCGTCCATGCCCCATTTGACGGTGGGCCGGGGGCGCGATTCAAAGACTTTGTCGGGCGAATCGCTTTCAAGGTTCCGCGCTTAGGTTGCAAAGCAGATCGAAGAGAAGGTGAAGCAGCGACACCTATCCGGCTAGGCGAATGGAAGTGTCAGGATTTTTTTGTTCCGCAATTCCAGCTACGGGAGTTCGACGGCGAGCGCTACGGCGTTGCCGCCGCCGAGGCAGAGTGCTGCTATGCCGCGCTTCAGATTGCGGCGTTGCAATTCGTAGACCAGCGTGACCAGGACGCGGGCACCGGACGCGCCGATGGGATGACCGAGCGCTACGGCGCCACCGTTTACGTTTACTTTTTCGGGGTTGAGCTTCAGCACGCGGGTTACGGCGATCGCGGCCACGGCGAAAGCTTCGTTCAGCTCGTAGAGGTCCACGTCCTTGTCGCGATCCCAGCCGGTTTTCCGGAGCAGCTTTTCTACAGCCTCCACGGGAGCCATCATCACCCACTTGGGTTCGACGCCGCTGACGGCTTGCGCGACGATGCGCGCGATAGGCTGCTTGCCAAAACGCGCGGCGTTTTTTTCGCTGGTGACGATCACGGCCGCAGCGCCGTCGTTCGTTCCAGGGGCGTTCCCTGCGGTCACCGTGCCGTCTTTCTTGAATGCGGGCTTTAGTTTCGCCAGAATTTCCAGCGAAGTATCTTCGCGCGGCGATTCGTCGGTCTTGATGACGATGGGATCGCCCTTCTTCTGTGGGATTTCCACCGGCACGATTTGCGCACCGAAGAAGCAGGATTTCATGGCGCGAGTTGCTTTCTGATGACTTTCCAGCGCGAACTGGTCCTGTTCCTGGCGCGAGATTTTATATTTTTCGGCGACCAGCTCGCCGGTGACACCCATGTGAAAATTCTCGTATGCGTCCCACAGGCCGTCGTTGATCATGGAATCGATCATTTCCTGATTGCCCAAGCGGAAGCCCGTGCGCGCGCCTTTCAGCAGGTAGGGACAATTGGACATGGACTCCATGCCGCCGGCGACGACAACTTCCGATTCGCCGAGCTGCACCGCTTGCGCCGCGAGCGCGATGGCTTTCAATCCGGAGCCGCAAACTTTGTTGATGGTCATGGCGGCGACGCGCGGGTCGAGGCCGCCGCGCAATGCCGCCTGACGCGCGGGATTCTGGCCGAGGCCGGCTTGCACGACGTTGCCCAGGATTGCTTCATCCACTTGATCGGGATCGATGCCAGCGCGGCGCACAACTTCGGCGACGACTTTCGAACCAAGCTCCGTTGCTGTGAGCGGCGACAGTCCACCCATGAATTTTCCGATGGGCGTGCGCACAGCGCTTAAGATGACGGCTCGTTCCATGGTGAATGCTCCTTCAGGCTTCGTCGGTCGGAAACACGATTATAAGCGCCGCGCCGGACGCGGTCAATTTTGCAGCCCGCCGCCCCTGCTCCTGGCATCGCGCTACGGACCCACTAGGGCAGGTTCAGCTGCCAGGAAACGCCGTAGCGGTCGTTCACCCAGGCGAACATTCGGCTGAAACCGTATGAGGCGATGGGCATCGCCGCCGTGCCTCCTGCCGCGAGCGCATCATGGAGGCGGCGAATTTCGGCTTCGGAATCGCACTCGACGAAGAACGAGAATGCCGCAGTGAACGAAAAATCGTGCTTTACGGTGCTGTCGGTGCAAAGGATGGTCTGGGTTCCGATGCGGAAGCTCGCTTTCATCACCGACCTTTCCGCGCCGGGGCCATCGGGGCCGTGGCGGATGATTCCGAGCACCTCGGCGCCAGGGAACAATGAAACGTAGAAGTTCATGGCCTCCTCGGCTTTGCCTTGAAACATTAGAGACGGCTGAATTTTCGTGTCGGCCACTTGTCCTCCCCTTTGCGCAGTCTCGGAGCTAAGGCTGAATTCGTACTGCTCTGCGGCTGCCAGCCGCCCGCTCTTGAGGCAAAATATCAAAAAATCCAAACCCAAGTCGCAGCGATTGGCAAAGACGAGCGCCAATGCCGGAGTCGCGGCAAGTCTTCGCCTTCTGTTCGCCTGCGGCAAACTCTGTTAAGATGGTCGTGCGAAAATTGCACGTCATGAAGTCCCACGAAAATTCGGAACGGAACGCCGGCCTCAATCCCGACCAGCGCGCGGCGGTCGAGCACGGCGATGGGCCGCTGTTGGTCGTTGCCGGAGCAGGCACGGGCAAGACGCGCGTGATCGTCGAGCGAATTCGCAATTTGCTGGAGACGAATCCGGAATTGGCGGGCGAGAGCATTTTGGGACTTACGTTCACCGACAAGGCTGCCGGCGGGATGAAGCGGCGGGTGCTGAAAGCGATCGGCGAACGGGCCGAGGGCGTGTGGCTGAGCACGTTCCACAAATTTTGCCTGGAAAAGATTCTGCAGGCGACGAATCCGGATTCACAAGCGCTGGATGAAATCGATCACAAGATTTTGCTGCGGCGGCACATCGGCGAACTCGATCTGAAACATTTCCGGAGGCTGCAGGATCCCGGTGAATTCATCAGCGATTTCGTGAAATTCTTTTCGCGCTGCCAGGACGAGCTGGTGACGCCGGAAGATTACGAGCGGTTCGTCGCAGGACTGCGGAAGAAATACGAAGCTGGCAAGAAATCACCACAGTCTGACGCGCTGCAAATCGCGGAGGATGAAGTGGCGCGGCAGGAGGAACTGGCGCGCGTCTACCGCGTGAGCGAGCGGCTGCTGCGCGAACGCAATTTGCTGACGTTCGGCGAACAGCTGATGCATGCGGTGCAGATGTTGCGCAGCGACTCGGCGCTGCTGCAACAGATGCACGAACAATACCGCTACATTCTGGTGGACGAATTTCAGGATACCAATATCGCGCAGCTTGAGCTGTTGTGGCTGCTGGCGGGCGAACAGCGCAACATCGTCGCGGTGGGTGACGACGACCAAGCGATCTACCGCTTCCGCGGGGCGTCGTTCGGCAGCTTCACGATTTTCCTGAAGCGCTTCTGCGGCGTCAGCGACGCGAAGCTGGGCCCCGCGACGAAACAATTCCTGGTTTCGCTTTCGCAGAATTACCGTTCGACGCAGCGCATCTTGCGCGTGGCCGGCGAAGTGATCCGGCACAACGAAAAGTCGCCGCTGCTGCCAGCTAAAGCGCTGACCACCGAAAATCGCCAAGGCGAAAAAATTCGCATCGCGGAATTTGGCGTGCCCGAAGAGGAGGCGTACTGGGTCTCTTCCGAAATCGAGCGGCTGCACGCAGCGGGCGCGCCCTGGCGCCACTTCGCGGTGCTGTATCGCAGGCACACGCACCGGGAAAAGTTGGTGAATGAATTGCGCAGGCGGGAGATCCCGTTTGTGATTCGTAAGCTTTCGATTTTGTCCAGCACGCTGGTGCGTGATTTGCTCGCATGGCTGCGCTTGATCGTGGTGCCCGGAGACAACGTGGCCTGCGCGCGTGTCCTGGCCGCGCCGTACTGGGGCCTGGAGCCGCGCGATCTGGTGCGCCTGGCGGAGCGCGCTGAAAAAAATCAGCGACGCACTCTCGGCGACGAACTGGAAGCCGCGCAGAACAAAGCGCCATTCATTACGCGCGGCCGGCTTGGCGAACTGCTGCAGTTGCTGGATCTGCTGCGCCAAAGCGCGAAGCGTTCCACCGCCACCGAAGTGCTAGACGAACTTATTGCCGGACTGGCGCTGGCGCCGCTGCCTTCGGACCAGGACCGCTATTACCTGGACCGCTTCGCCTCGTTCGTGCAAGAGTGGGAACGCAAGAGCGAAGAGAAACAGCTGCGACATTTCATCGAATACCTGGGGTATTTTTACGAAGCGGGCGGCGACATTTGTTTGGAAGAAGAAATCGCCGACGACGCCGTCCAGTTAATGACGGTGCATTCCGCCAAGGGGCTGGAATTCCCGCACGTTTTCATTCTGCGCGTTTCCAAGAACGACTTCCCTTCCGGCGTGCGCAAAGTGGTCTTCGAATTTCCGCCGGAGCTGATGAAAGAAGAGCAGCCTAAGTTTGATTTTCAGATGCAGGAAGAGCGGCGGCTATTTTATGTGGCGCTCACACGCGCGGAGCGGCAACTGACGCTTTCAACGCTGGTGAACAAGCGCAAGAAGCCTTCGCCATTTCTGGACGACTTCCTGGCGAATGCGAAAATCAAAACGCTGGACACGCATCAGCTCACGCCGAAGGTGCTGCTACCCCCTGTCGTGGAAACTGCCGGTCCCGAAGCCAATTCGAGCGATCCGGTGCAATTATTTCCGCCCGGCAGCGAGCCGTCCAAGGCGTATTCGCGCGTGGCGCTGTGGGCCAAAACATTCCATCCACCTCGTCCTGAGCCGCTGCAATTGAGCGCTTCGGCGATTGACGCCTACGACCGCTGCCCGATGCGCTATATGTTCCAGTACGTGTGGGGGATTCGCGGCGGCGCGCATGCCATGGCCACGTTTGGAAACGTGATGCATCGCACGATCAAGGAATTTGTCGCGGAGCACGGCAAGCGCAGGAAAGTTCTGCTGGAAGAAGTGCACGCGATTTACGAGCGCGAGTGGTCGGCCGCGGGATTCATTGACGAATATCACGAAGCGGAATATCGCAAGGCCGGGCGCGAACAGCTCGAAGCGTTTCACGGCAGTTACTGCGGCGCGCCGTCCGATGTGCTGCATCAGGAGAAAACTTTCGAGCTGCCGCTGGAGCACGACGTGATCGTCACCGGGCGAATGGATCAGGTGAACCGCATCGAAGGCAATCAGGTCGAAATTATTGATTACAAGACAGGCCGGCCGAAGGACGTAAAAGCCGCCGCAAAAGATCTGCAGCTCGGCGTGTACGCGCTGGCCGCCGAACAGGTGCTGGACTTGGATCCAGTGCGCCTGGTGTTCTACAACTTGATGACCAACGAAGGTGTGGCCGCAACACGCGACGCCAAAGCATTAAAAGAGACCAGGGAAAAAATCGCGGAAGTGGCGGACCGGATTCGCGCGCGCGATTTTTCCGCGCAGCCCGGGTTTGGCTGCGGATTCTGCGACTACAAACCGTTGTGCCCCGCGCATGAGCAGTTAATTTCGATCCGGCCGTCACAGCCGGCAGGCGACGCGAAAGAAAATGCAGATTCGCCGCTGCATTCCGCGTGACTCGCGGACAAAAACGCGCAGATCAAAAAAACGGGGCGTCGCGGTTTCCCGTGACGCCCCGTTTCATTTCCCGCTTGGGCTTCTCTGCCTGACTAAGCCCGGGATGTTCCGCGCATGAATTACTGTGGAACCTTCTCCCCACGAATCAGCGGCGCCGCAAATTTCAGAACGCGCTCGATTCGCTTCGTCAATCTATAAAGGCCGCCGACGTTGAAGTCAAGCAGAAAAACTTTTGCGCCAACACGATTTATAAATCGTCGGAGCGCTGGCGCACATTGACGGCCGTGCGGTAATCGAAAAATTTGCGTTTCAACGCTCCAGGGCGGCTCCCATGCACTGTGGGAGTGTCGCGGCACGCGCTGCAACAAATAAAATCCGCGATTTGCCCCGCCCCGCGTGAGATAGGAACGAAGCGTTCGCAAATTTTAGTGCAGTCCGCTCTGGTAATAACCCTGGCGCGCTGTGACGTCCAGGTCCGGACGCCGCACGCGCACTTCGATGCTGTGATAATCCTTGCTGCGGTCGGTATCTTGCGGTTGAAACGTGATGGTGTACTGATTGCGGGCTTGTTCGGTGACGGAAGCATAGAGATTTTCCAAGCCGCGATCCTTCCCGGCGTAAAAAGTGTCGCCGCCCGTGGACGTGGCATATCTCTCCAGCCGGGTACTTTCCTTCTGCATGAAGGCGTGGCCGACGGAAATCGAATAAACCGAGATGTCGGACTTGAGCAGGAGCTGCAAAGTCTGGTCGAGCGTGTGTTCGTTAGTGCGCGAATTATTTCCGTCGGAAATCAGGAACACAATTTTGCGTCGATCGCGGCCGCGGCTCTTGAGCATTTCGCCCGCGGCGTAAACGGCGTCGTCGAGGTCCTTATCTTGTTTTTGCTGCTGTACGCCCAGGGTCGTGGGCGCTCCGGTTTCGAGCGAACGTCCATTGGAGGTCGCGCCAGAGGTCAACGGGCCACCGACGGGCGCGCCGGGATAATGCGAACGCAGGTCGAGTCGCTTGAGTTGAGTGAAAAGGAGATCGTTGTTGAACGAAAACTCCGACACGGTTGTAGGGAATTGGTCGTAGGTCACGATCGCCACTTCGTCGTTGGGCCCGAACCCGCCGGAAATCGCGGTCAAACTTTTTTGTACCTGGTCCGCGGATTTGATCGAGAGGTCGTTATCAATCAGCACCACAGCCGAGAGCGGAAACGGATCGGACGTAAAGAAAACAATTTGCTGTTCGACGTTGTCGCAGAAGACGCGGAACTCATCACGCTGCAGATCGCCGATCAGCTGGCCGTCGCGGTTCTTCACCGTGACGGGAATGATCACCAGGTTCGTGCGGATCTTGATGGCCTGGCGCGCGTCGCTGGCTTGCTTGGAATTCTGCGGCGGTACGGCGGCGGGCGGCGCGCTTTGCGACTGCCCGGTTTGCGGCTGCGGCGTTTGCACCGGCGGAGCTTGCACCGGCGCCCCGGGCTGCGCGGGGGGCGCCGTTTGCCCCGGCTGCACCGGAGGTTTGGAATCCTGCTGCTGCGTCGTTCCCGGAGGGCCCGACTGCTGAGCCCACGCAAGAGCGCCGAAAAGTAATACAATACCCAGCGTCGAAATTAATCGCGTCATCTGAGATTCTCGATTCGGCCGAATGGCGCCAATTTAAAGTCCCGTTCGTAATTTCGCACCGGGCAGCTTCGGGAAACATCCGCTGGCGCGCTCGGTGCATCGTATCAAACGCAACCGGCTACAGGGAGATTATACAATGCGGCTGACCAGCCTCGCGGCGGGCATTTTTACATTGGCACTGGCGGGATACGTAGGGGTGACGACGGAAGCGCCTGCGCGAGGCGCCGCGCAGCCGGAGCCGCAGGCACAATCCGACCAGCAAGGCCAGCAATCGAATCCGCAGAATCCGCCGCAGGGCCAGGGACCGCTGAGAGTGCAGACGAACGTCGTCAACGTGTTCGCCACGGTGCGCAACAAGCAGCACGGAATCGTCAACGACCTGAACAAGGAAGATTTCAAGATCACGGAAGACAACGTCGAGCAGAAGGTGGAATTTTTCTCGAGAGAAGTGAATATGCCCATCACGCTGGGCCTGCTGATTGATACCAGCGCCAGCATGGACCGCATGATTGACGCGGAGCAGGACGCCGCGTCGCGATTCCTGCGTGAAGTGATGCGGCCGAAGGACGAAGCGATGGTGATCACCTTCGACTTCGACGTGGACCTGCTCGCTGATTTCACTCAGGACACTTCGGTGCTATCCAGCGCGATTCGCCGCGCGCGCGTGAATTCGGTGGGCGGAGGCGGCGTGGTGACTCCCGGCACAATTCCGCAGGGCAACAACAGCGGCGGCACAGATCTCTACGACGCGATTTACCTGGCCTGCCACGATGAACTCGCAACCGAAGCCGGCCGCAAGGGCGTGATCATTCTGACCGACGCGGAAGATACCGGAAGCAAATTGAGAATGCAGGATGCGATCGAGGCTGCGCAGCGCTCGGACGCGGTGATTCACGTTCTGCTGATTTCGGATCGCATGGCGACATTTGGCACGGGCCCGGGTGTCGCGCGACGCATGGCGGATGATACCGGCGGGCGCGTGATTGACGTGCACAATGAGAAATCGCTGGAGAAGGCCTTCGATGAGATTTCGGAGGAGTTAAGATCGCAGTACGTGCTCGGCTACTACCCGACCAACGTGAAGCGCGATGGAACTTTCCGCAAGATTCAAGTAACTGTTGCGCGACCGGACGTGAAAACTTTGGCGCGCAAGGGGTATTACGCGCCGTTCAAGTGAACGGTAAGCTTTCGTTTCGGCGGATCTTTAGACCGCCATCGTTCCGCGCCGTCCTACCGATGGCGCACGCAAGTGCGCGCCTGCAAAATGCGCTGCGCAGCCCCGTTAGAATCGCACGAACACTGCAGGAATAATGCCGACTTACTTGCCGGATGGCGGCACGGTGGGCGTCGTGGCGTAATAACCTTTGCGGGTGCGCACGTTCAGGCCCTTGCGATCTGTCTGCACGTCGATCTTGCGATATTTCCCGGTGGATTGCGGATTCGACGGAGAATACGCTATGAAATACTGACTGCGCAGCTCGGTGCCGATATCCACAAACGACTGCGCCAGATCGTCCACCTTATAAGGATAGAAAACGCGCCCGCCGCTCTGGTCGGCGAACTCCTCCAGAACTTTATCGCCGCCTTCGATGTGCATTTTGCGCGGCTTGTCGCCATCAATCGCCAGCCAGTCCGTATTCGTGCTGACGCAATAGATCGCGGCCTCGGCGCGAATCGCTGCTTCCACGGATTCGCTCAGCGCATGATCGCTTAGGTTGTCGTCGCCGTCACTGATCACCACCAGCACGCGGCGCACTTCAGGATTCGGGCCCTTGGGCAGCGGAGGATTGGAAAGCTTTTCGGCGGCGCGATAGATGGCGTCGTCCAGTGCGGTGCCGCCGCCGGCGCGCTGTTTGCGGATGGCGTCGGTGAGCAGCGACAGATCGCCGGTGAAATCCTGAATCACCTCGGGCTCGTTGTCGAACGTCATCAGGAACGCCTGATCTTTGTTTCTGCGGATCACGTGCTGCAAGAAATCGTTGGCGGCTTCCTTTTCAAATTCGAGGCGCGGGCGAATGCTGTTGGAAGTATCGAGCAGAATGCCTATGCGCAACGGCAAATCTGTGTCGCGTCCAAAATAGCGAATTTCCTGCGGTGTACCATCTTCCAGAACTCTGAAATCGCTCTGATCCAGATCCGTGACGAATTCGTGGCGGCGGTCCATTACCGTGGCGACCAGGTGCACCAGGCCTGTGGTGGAAGTGATCGGGGGAGTGGCGGCTTGTGAGCCTCCGGGCTTCGCCGGACTTTGTTCCGGATTCTGCGCTGGCGCATCGCCGGAGGTGGTGGGCGGAGGCGGCGGCGCTGGCGCTTGCGAGGGAGTCTGTTGCGCGCGCGTGGAAACGGCGAAAACCATCAACAGCGTTGCCAGGATGAACAGGAAAGGCGCGGCAATCGTGCGCAGAGTTCTCACGCGAATCATCATAGGTAATCCTTCAGCGCGGCGTCAATATCACCGGGCGGCAATTTCGCCAATGCGCCGAGGTTGCGCAGGTATGTCAGCAACTCCTGCGGCAGCGGTGCGCGAAATTCCATGCGCTGGCCCGTGCGGGGGTGTTCTAGTGCGATGCGCGCGGAATGCAGAAAGTTGCGTCCCAGCGACGGCAACTGCTCGCGCCCGATGGATTCCTGATGCGGGGCTCCGTAGAGCGTATCGCCGACTACTGGCAGCGCCAGCGCCGAAAAATGCACGCGGATCTGGTGCGTGCGCCCGGTATGCAGATCGGCTTCGATCAGTGAAAACGCGCCGAGCCGCAAGAGCAGGCGCCAATCCGTGCGCGCTTCGCGGCCTTCGCTGCGGCGTGCAGTCATGCGCGAGCGGCGGCGCAGGTCGCGCGCCACGGGCAACTCAATGCGTCCTTTTTCACCCTTGGCATTTCCATGTAAAAGAGCCAGGTAGGTTTTCTGCACGCGGCGCTCGCGAAATTCTTCCACCAGTTTCAGGTGAGCTGCGTCATTGCGCGCGATGATCATCGCCCCGGAAGTTCCCTTGTCGAGACGGTGCACGATTCCCGGCCGCAGCGGACCGCCGACGCTGGAAAGCCCTTTTTCGACGCCGAAGCGATGCAACAGCGCCGCGACGAGCGTGCCGGCATCCGCACCGGCGCCAGGATGGACGATCATTCCGGCGGCTTTATTCACGATCGCGATGTCGCGGTCTTCGTAAAGGATCGTGAGCGGGATATTTTCAGATTCCACGCCGGGCAGCGGCGGCGCGGGGATTTCCACGGTGATGGTTTCGCCGGATTCCAGATGATGCGAGGGCTTTTTGGCGATGCCGCCCACGCGTACGCGGCCTTCGTCAATCAGGGTCCGCACGTGCGTGCGGCTCACGTCCGGAAATTGCGCGGCGAGAAAACGATCGAGGCGCTGGCCAGCGTCCTGTTCGGCCACCACGAATTCGTGGTGACGGAGCGAATCGTCTGGCGCGTCGAAATTCTCATCGCTAGCGGTGTCAGGATAATCGTGCATGAGGGGAATCGTTGAATCTGTTTCGCGTTCTATGCGCCGGTGCTAATCGCCGGCTTCGGCGCGCATCGTAGTCACCGGTTGAGTCGGCGCCTTACCCTGCAGTCCGCGCCACCACAGGAAGGCGCCTGTCAAAATCAACACCAGGCTCGTGATCTGCATCAGCGAAATGCTGTCGTGAAACATCATCGTGCGTCCGGGATCGCCGCGGAAAAATTCGATGATGCCGCGCTCGGTGCCGTACAACATCAAGTAAGCGCCGAAAATTTCGCCGACGAAACGCTGCCGTTTGCCCAGCCACATTAAAAAAAGAAAATTCAAAAATTCCAGAAACGCTTCGTACAGCTGCGTCGGATGCAGATGCACCCCCAGTGGCGTGCCGGCCAACTGCTCGGCCAGAGGATTCTTGAACACGACGCCCCATGCAACCGTGGTCGGCTTGCCGTAGCAACAGCCCGCCGCGAAACATCCCAGCCGTCCGATGGCGTGGCCGATGGGCAGCGCGGCCGCGCAGGTATCGAGCGTGGGGAGCAGCGGCATTTTCTGAAAGTGGGTGTAGAGCAGAATTGTCAGTATGCCGCCTACGACGCCGCCGTAAAAAGTACCGCCCGATTGAAACGTGGCGACGCTGAAAATGTAGCGAGGATTCGCCGCGTAAAAATCCCAAGCGCTCAAGATCAACCAGATTTTCGCCACCAGCAGCGCCACCAGGACGAAATAAATCCCCATGTTCCACAGTTTGTCGGGATCAATCCCCGCGCGCGGAGCCTGGCGGCGGCCGTACCAGAGGCTGATCAGCACACCCGTTGCGACTAACACCCCGTAGGAATAAATCGGGATGCCGCCAAAATTGAAGAGTATCGGATGCATGCCTATGCCGGCTCCTGATTAGGATGCGCCTGCTCGCGAAACAGTTCCAGCACTACCAGCGCCGCACCCAGCACGATCGCGGAATCCGCCAGATTAAATGTGTACCAGTGGTGGTCGCCGATGTGACAGTCAATGAAGTCGGTAACGCTGTGGCGCAGGAAGCGGTCCAGTACGTTGCCCAGCGCGCCGCCCAGAATCAGCGCCAGGCCGCATTCGCCCAGACGCCCGCCGGCGCGGCCCGTCGCCAGCAGCCACACCAGCATGGCAATCACCGCGACGGAAAAAGTGATGAGCAGCGGACCTCGCCAGGGATTTTCGGAATCGGCGAACAGGCCGAACGCGACTCCGGGATTGCTGGTATGCACCAGATTCAGCAAACCGGGAATCACGACACGCAGCGAACCCACGGCTGTGTGTGTTTCCACTGCGTGCTTGCTGAACTGGTCGGCCGCGAGTGCACCCAGCGAAATAATTCCCAGCGCGAGCCCACGAAAACGCGAGGCGCCTGGCATCAGGACGGCGAGCTCCCGGCAGCCAGGCCGCCATCGCGTTCGATTTCTTGCAATGCGGCGACACATCTTTCACAGATCGCGGGATGGAACTCGGTATTTTCGCCGACGTGCGTCGAGTAATTCCAACAGCGCTCGCATTTTTTACCGAGCGCGCGTGCGACGCGAATCTGCAAGCCCTCTATGCCGCCCGCAGCAGCGCCCCCTGCTTTTGCATCGGCGATTTCCACTTGCGAGACGATGAATAGCCCCGGCAGAAACGCGGCGTACTTCCGCAGCAGCGCCTCCCAATCAGCGTTCGCCGCAAGCGTTACGCGCGCTTCCAGGCCGGAGGTGATGGTCTTCGCAGCGCGTACTGGCTCCAGCGCCCGCAGCACTTCCTCACGGACTTGCAGCAGGCGATCCCAATTCTTCGCACCGGCATCGTCCAGCACGCGTTCGAGTTCCGCAGCCACTGGGAAGGTCGCGATGTGCACGCTGGCCGGCTCGGACGCAGCGCGCGGCAAATGTTTCCACACTTCTTCTGCCGTGAAGACGGTGACGGGCGCGATCAGCCGCAGCAACGTGCTGGCGATGCGGTACACGGCGGTCTGCGCCGAACGCCGCCCGATACTTTTCGGCGCGAACGTATACAGGCGGTCCTTCAGCACGTCGAAATAGAAAGAGCTAAGGTCCACCGTGCAGAAATCGTGCAGCGCGTGATAGACGCGGTGAAATTCGAATTTGTCGTACCACTCGCGGCATTCGCGCGCCAGGGCGCCCGTGCGCCGCAGCATCCACGCGTCCATTTCCCATAGGTCGGCGTCAGCTACGGAGTCGCGCGCCGGATCGAAGTCGTACAAGTTGCTCAGCGCGAAGCGAAAGGTGTTGCGGATCTTGCGATACGCTTCCGCCAGCTGCGTCATCATGGCTTCGGAAATGCGCACGTCCGCCGTGTAATCCTGCGAGACGACCCAAATCCGCAGCAGGTCCGCGCCCCATTTCGCGCAGATTTCCGCGGGATAGATGGCGTTGCCCAAAGACTTGGACATCGGCGCGCCTTTTTCGTCGAGCGTCCATCCGTGCGTCACGATTTCTCGGTACGGTGCACCCCCGCGCGTGCCGATGCCCACCAGCAATGAACTCTGGAACCATCCGCGATACTGGTCCGGACCTTCCAGGTAAACGTCCGCCGGCCAACGCTGATTGTCGCGCGTTAGAACGGCCAGATGCGTCGAGCCGGATTCGAACCATACGTCGAGAATGTCGGTTTCCTTGCGCCACTTCGCGTGGCCGCAAGAGCACTTCGTGCCTGGGGGTAACAATTCTTCGGCCGTGCGCGTAAACCACACGTCCGCGCCTTCGCGTTCAAAAAATGGCAGCACGTGACGCAACGCAACCGGGTCCTTCAGCTGTAGCCCACAAGCGTCGCAATAAAAAACAATCAGCGGCACGCCCCAGAATCGTTGGCGGGAAATGCACCAGTCCGGACGTCCGGCAATCATTTCGCGCATGCGTTCGCGACCCCATGCCGGGAGCCATTTTACTTTTTCTATTTCCTCGAGAGCCCGCGGGCGCAGCGCCGGCGTTTTCGGCGCAGGGACCGCGGCCGTGCCGGCATCCATCTGAATGAACCATTGCTCGGTGGCGCGGAAAATCACCGGATTGTGGCAGCGCCAGCAATGCGGATAACTGTGCGTGATTTTCTTTTCGCCGACGAGCATGTCGCGCCTCCTGAGCAGCGCGATGACGATGGGATTCGCTTCAAAGACCGTCTTGCCCTTGTACTCCGGCAAGCCTTCGATGAAACGGCCGTCGTCGTCTTGCGGCGCGTAGGATTCAAGGCCGTATTTTTGTCCGGTGCGGAAATCGTCCGCGCCGTGACCCGGAGCGGTGTGCACGATGCCGCTGCCCTGATCCAGCGTCACATAATCGGCAAGCACGCCAGGAACCTGCAAATCGAGAAACGGATGCTGGAAGTGCACGCCTTCGAAGCCCGAACCTTTCCAGTTACCGTGCACTTCGTGGACTTCGATGTGCAGTTCGGTTTCCAGAGCGTTCACGCGCTCTTTCGCCAGCAGCAATTTTCCCGCAGAAGTATCCGCTACGACGTACTCGAACTCCGGATGAAACGCCAAGGCGCGGTTCGCGGGCAGCGTCCACGGCGTGGTCGTCCAGATCAACGCGCTGACGTCGCCATCCAGCCCCAGCTCTTTCGCTTTATCCCCGGAAACAACCGGAAACCTCACCCAGATCGAAGGGCTGGTGTGGTCTTCGTATTCCACTTCGGCTTCCGCCAGCGCGGTGCGATCAAAAATGCACCAATATACGGGTTTCAGGCCGCGATACACATAGCCCTTCTCGTAGAAATCAAGGAACGCGCCGGCAATCGAAGCCTCATCGCGCGCGTCCATCGTGAGATAAGGCCGATCCCACTGGCCCAGGACTCCCAAGCGCTTGAATTCGACCTTGTGCTTCTCGACAAAGCCCGCCGCGAACTGCCGGCACATCCGACGGAACTCCGCGGCCGGCACTTTGCTCGTCTTGCCGCCCAATTCTTTTTCGACTTTCGTTTCGATGGGCAGCCCATGGCAATCCCAACCGGGAATGTACGGCGCACGAAATCCGGACATGGTCTTCGACTTCACGATCATGTCTTTCACAACCTTATTCAGCCCAGTACCCAGATGGATTTCACCCGTGGGATACGGCGGCCCATCGTGCAGCACAAAAAGCGGCGCGTCCGCGCGCGATTCCAGAATGCGGTAGTACAAGCCCTGCGCTTCCCATGCAGCCAACTGTTCCGGCTCGCGCTCTGGCAGCTTGGCTTTCATGGGAAAATCCGTCTTCGGAAGATTCAGCGTGCTTTTAAGGTCCACAGGTTTAGCCATCTCTAGGGGTTCGGAAGCCTTTCTATCTTGCGAGATCGAGTTGCGCGCGGGGCAGCTGAAACACCTGGCTCCATGACTTTTTCACCAAAGCACAGTTGTGAGTTGCTGCACAACGAAACTTGCAGCTCGTATGTTACAATGCTTTTTGCATGGTGTCAGCCGCGCCCGGCCAGACATCCTTTTTGGTGGTGGCGCGTCTAAGCTAACAGGGGACTGCGGCACCTAGCAGCAGGCAGCCAAATGGCAGATCTTACAACGCCCATCAGCGAACCAGGCGGCACCAAGGCGGAACCGACCCTTGAGATCGGCCGCTACAAGTCTCCCGTCGCGGATTCCGAGCTGCGGAATTTCTTTTCCAACGTAAGGGACTTCCTCTTCGAACGCCCCGTAAATATGAAGGGCGCGAAGCCCACCGTATTCAACACACCCGGATTCGGCGAAAGTATGCGGGACAACCTGAGCGAATTTTTCCGCTCGGCCCCGCGCGGTCCGGTGAATTCCGATCTGCTGATAAACTGGAATGCAGGGTTCGCAGGCTTCTGGCAGAACCTACGCGATATTATCTCGCCGCCCAAGCTGGCGCCGCTGAAGACCACCAGCCAGCCCGTGGCTGTGCCGGAACTGTGGTCCAAAAACACGCAATTTACGCGCGTGCAAGCGCTGTCTTTAGCCGTCCACGTGACGATTCTGGTGCTGATCATCGGTCCGTTGCTTCTGGTGCTGCCTTCGCCTTCGACGACCAAAGCCAATTCACAGGTTGACGTGATGCCAATTTCGCCGTTTTTGCCCAAGCTGCCTCCGGGCGCGAAAAAAGCTGGTGGCGGCGGCGGTGGCGGCGCGCATGACCCACTGCCTGCCAGCCGCGGCAAGCTGCCGAAATTCGCGATGACGCAGTTCACTCCGCCGAAAGTGGTCACCAATCCGAATGCTCGGCTGGCGATGACGCCGACGGTATTGGGTCCGCCGGAATTGAAGCTGCCCAGCCCCAACATGAATAACTGGGGCGACCCGCTATCCAAAGTAATCAATGACTCGAACGGGCCCGGCAGCGGCAATGGTATCGGCTCTGGAAACGGCACAGGCGTCGGGAGCGGCGAGGGTGGCGGCGTGGGTCCCGGATCAGGCGGCGGCACTGGCGGCGGCCCGTTTAACGCTGGAACTGGCGGCTACGGCTATCCGGCTTGCATTTATTGCCCGCAAGCGCAGTATTCCGACGAAGCCGTAAAAGCGAAATATCAGGGCACGGTCACGCTGGTCGCGATCATCACTGCGGAAGGCAAGGCGACCGACATTCAAGTGCTGAAGGGCCTCGGGCTGGGCCTGGACGAAAAAGCGATTGAAGCGGTTCGCACCTGGCGTTTCCGGCCGGCTGCAGGACCGAATGGCAGGCCCGCACCGGTTCGCCAAACCATCGAAGTAACTTTCCACCTCTACTGATCCGGCAATCGTAGCGCGCTCCTAGGCGTTTACCTTAAGGACCATCTGGTTTATGCGCCTCGACGCATCTGCTACGATGAGCGCTATGAAAATTTCCACGAGAATTTCAATCTCTACGTTTTCTGTGCTTCTCCTGGTCGCCGGAGTGCTTGGAAAAGCTCCGCGCGCCGCCGCGCAGACCGGCACCGTGCAATTTGTCGCGCGCGTCACTCCTTCAGGCGGCGAAGATGAACCGGTGCGCACGCTTCCTTTCTATTTGCTCAGCAAGAGCTATGCAGACATCCAGAAGGAAGCCGAAGCCGCATCACCCGCCCCCAGTCTGGATAAATTCATAGACTCGCTGGACGTCTCCAAAGAACTAAAAGCCTGGATGAAGACCAACCATCGGGTGAGTCTGGCGGGTGAAGACTTCACCAAAATGCTCAAAGCCGACGACATCATGAACGTCCCGGAATTTTTCACTGCCTACACTGAGCGTATGGTCGGCGACCGCACCGCCGGTTTCCCCACGCCAAAATACAAGCTCGAGGACCGCGCCAAAGACCCGGCGAAGTACGACCGCTTGGTGACCCAATATCACGACGCCATTCGAGCGTTCGTTATCGCTGACCCGGACAGCAAGGACAGCCTGGACTTAAGCCTGGAAGAGGTGAACCCCGGCCACAAATGGGACATGCAGAGGGCCAAAAGCCTCTCCGATTTGGCGCGCGAAACCGCGGACCTGGCGCGCGGAAAATATCTGGTGGCTCGCGTCGACACGGATATGCAGGGACAAGGAGCGCTGCGCGGAATTCCGGCTGGAAATTATTGGCTCGGTACGCTGAATATCGAGGCGGTCGCAGGCGACGCGCGCGAACGCTGGGACGTACCCGTGACCGTGCGCCCCGGCCAGCCCAGTTACGTTACGCTAACCAATATCAACGCTGTAAAATCTCCGAGCAGCTCGGCACACTAGCTCCACCCATTTATGACCGACGCTGCTGGTGTCGCGCGATGGATTCACGATTTGGCTGCCTCCGATGAGCGCGTGAAGATCGAGTCTGCGATGAGGCTTTATCTCGCAGGGGTTAGTCTGTGCACGCCGTTACTGAGCCGCTGGGTTTCCGATCCGGAATTTCGCGAATTGACATTGCCCGGCAATCCGGCTGGCGAGGCGCGCACTCGCTCACAACCTTCGGCCATCGTTGTGGGTATTGCCGTGCAGCCCGAGACATTCCAGAAAATTCGTGCGGCCAATCATTCTCCGCGGCTGGCGAATGTGCCCGCCGATCAAGACGCCCAGGAATTCGAGCTCCACCTCAATGCTTCCCTCGACTTCGATATTCTCACCACGCGCGAGCCCAGCGGCCCCGGCGCAATTTCGCGGTACCTGCAAAAGTTCGGCGAAGGGATTCAGCAAATTGAGATCTACGTCCGCGATGTGGATCGCGCGACGGAAATTCTGCGCACGCGGTTCTCTCTGCCGCCGCTCTATCCCGCCACGCGCGCCGGCGCCGATGGCACGCGCGTGAATTTCTTCCTCGCTGCCGGGCCGGACGCGAAGAAAGTTCTCGTCGAGCTTGTGGAAGCCGCGCACTAGCGCGAACATTTGTATCCGCCCTGTCCGCGCCATCACCATACGCGAAATTAATCCGCCGCATCCATTCGCGCGATCGCTCCTTGTAACCTCGTATTCCTTCGGGCGTGCTACAATCGCGGACGCTCAGAATATAAATTAATTCCACGCACATTTCGTCCGAGGAGCGACTCCATGCCATTCGTGAACGAGATCGAAGAAGCCCAGGCAGAAGGGCATCTCCGCGAGATTTACGGAAAAATCGAACAGAAGCTGGGATTTCTGCCGCATTATTTCAAGACGCTGGGCGCCAAGCCCGCCGTGATCGAAGCGCAGTTGCAAATGAGCGATGCGGTAATGGCCGACGGCGCTCTTACCACGATCGTGAAAGAACAGATCGGCCTGGTCGTGAGCGGCATCAACTCTTCCACCTATTGCGTGATGTTTCACATGGAGCTGCTGCGGCGCTTCGGTGTAGAAAAGGCGCTGGCGCGGAAACTAACGGCGGATTACGAAAGTGCCGCGGTGGACGCCAACGTGAAAGCGCTCTTCCGGTTCGCGGATAAATTGACGCGCCACCCAGACGACATTGAGGAATCCGACACCGACGCGTTGAAGGAGGCCGGCTGGGACGATGCCGCCGTGCGCGAAACCGTGCTCACGGTCGCATATTTCAATTACGTCAATCGTGTTTCGCTGGGACTGGGCCTGGTCACCGACTTCTGAGAGCTTCGGACCGCGTTGAACGCGCGGCTGCTATTCGCCGCTCTGCTCGATTAATTTGGCCACCAGCGCCGTCCATCCCGTCTGATGGCTTGCGCCCAAACCGGCGCCGTTGTCGCCGTTGAAATACTCGTAAAACAAAAGCAAATCGCGCCAGTAGGGATCCTTCTGAAATAATTCGACGTCGCCGTACACAGCCCTGCGGCCATCCTTCTGCAGAAAAATGTGCGAGAGCCGACGGGAAACTTCGCGCCCCACGTCCCAGAGCGTCATTTTCCGGCCCGACCCCGTGGGACATTCCACCTTGAAGTCGTCGCCATAGTAGTGATGCACGCGCTGCAACGCTTCGATCATCAGGAAATTCAGCGGGAACCACACCGGCCCGCGCCAGTTGGAGTTGCCGCCGAATAACTCCCCGGTAGATTCGGCAGGCTCGTAGTCCACGGCCTGCGAAAGGCCGTTCACATGCAAAACGAATGGATGATCCTTGTGATATTTCGACAGCGCCCGCACTCCGTGCTGCGACAAAAATTCATTTTCATCCAGAACATATTTGTAAATCCGCTCTAGCTTTGCGCGATTGGCGATGCTGAGCATCAAGCGCGCGCCTTTGTCGGTGCGCTCGCTCATATCCACGTGGTCCGCAACGTCCGGATTGTGCGCCAGAAACCAATCCATGCGCTTGCGAAAACTCGGCAGCCGCGCTAAATCTTCCGGCTCGAAAACCTCCACCGCAAACAGCGGGATCAGTCCCACCATCGAGCGAACCTTCATCGGCACATGAGTGGTGCTTCCCAAATGAAGCACGTCGTAATAAAAACCATCCGCTTCGTCCCACAGGCCGATTCCTGTGCCACCGATGTCGTTCATGGCCTGCGCGATGTACACAAAGTGCTCGAAGAATTTGCTGGCTACATCCTCGTACGCCGGGTCGTCGTGCGCCAACTCCATGGACATCGCCAGCATGTCCAGGCAAAACATCGCCATCCAACTGGTGCCGTCGGACTGCTCGATAAAATTTCCAGGTCCCAGCGGCGAGGAACGATCGAACACGCCGATGTTATCCAATCCCAAAAAGCCACCCTCAAATACGTTCTTCCCTTCGGGGTCTTTGCGATTCACCCACCAGGTAAAATTCAGCAGCAATTTGTGAAACATCCGCACCAGGAAGTTGCGATCCTCCTTGCCTTCCACGCGTCCCGCGATCTTATAAACGCGCCAAGTCGCCCAGGCCAATACGGGCGGGTTCACGTCGGACAAATTCCATTCGTAAGCCGGAACCTGCCCGCTGGGATTCATGTACCACTCGCGATGAAACAGAATCAGCTGCTGCTTCGCGAATTCCGGGTCAATCAGCGCCATCGAAACGCAGTGGAACGCCAGATCCCACGACGCATACCAGGGGTATTCCCACGTGTCCGGCATGGAAATCACATCGGAATTGTACAGGTGCGTCCACTCATGGTTGCGGCCATCCTCGCGGCTGGCATCGGGTTTCGGCTGCGTGGAATCGCCTTCCAGCCAGCGCCGCACGTCGTAGTGATAGCTTTGCTTGCACCAGAGCAGGCCGGCAAAAGCCTGGCGCTGCACGCGGCGCGCATCCTCGCTCAGGTTTGCGTCAATGCGCTTTTCGTAAAATTCGTCCGCTTCTTTTTTACGCTGATCGAAGACGGCATCGAACGCCGGCCCAAAAAGTTGACTCGCCGGCGTGTGATTCTCCGCGAGATTCTGGTCCGTCAGACGCAGACGAATCGTCCAACTCTGGCCGGGCGCGATTTCCGAGGAAAAGTGCGCCGCCGCTTTCGTTCCGGTCATCGCAGGATTCACAGCACCGCGTTCGCCATTGATCAGGTAGCGGTGGAACGCATCTTTCACATAAGGCGTCTTGCTCTTCTGGCCGAACAGCCGTTCCATGTTCGTTTCGTTGTCTGTAAAGAGCGGCTCCGGCGCTCCTTCGATCGCCAGCCAGCGTTGTCCGTAATGAAATTCCGTCAGTTCAAGCAACTCGCCGCCCTGGAATCCCGGCACACGCGCCACCTGCGGCGTGTTGTAGGCATCGCCCCAGTCCCAACGATTGCGAAACCACAACGAGGGCAGCAGATGCAGACGCGTGGCTTGAGGTCCGCGATTCCACGCCGTAATGCGCACCACGATATCTTCGAATGTAGCCTTCGCGTATTCCACGAACACATCGAAGTAGCGATTCTCCGCGAGGACTCCGCTATCAATCAGTTCGTACTCCGGCTGGTGGCGCGTGCGCTTGGCGTTTTCTTCGCGTAGCTGGTCGTAGGGGTATGCGGCGTGCGGATATTTGTAGAGGAATTGCAGATACGAGCTGGTCGGTGTCGCGTCCAGATAGTAGTAATACTCTTTGACGTCCTCGCCGTGATTGCCTTCCTTGTTGGTCAGTCCGAAAAGCCGTTCTTTCAGGATGCGATCTTTTTCATTCCACAGCGCCAGGCTCAGGCAAATGTGCTGGTGGCGATCGCAAAATCCCGCGATGCCGTCTTCTCCCCAGCGATACGCGCGGGAGCGCGCATGATCGTGCGGAAAATAATCCCAGGCGTCGCCGTTCGCGCTGTAATCCTCGCGCACCGTGCCCCATTGCCGCTCCGCCAGATAAGGGCCCCATCGTTTCCAGTGCGCCACGCGCTCGCTGTTGGCCCGGAGCCTCTGCTCTTCGGCTGTCAACGTGGGTTCCATACTCATCCCTTATCGGCCATATTCGGCACAGTCATGATACCGGGTTTCGTGCCTGGGAGATGTGCTACAGAGTCTATCGGCGGCGCGCAATCCCGAAGAACTCTACTCGTTGCGCCAGCGTATTGGCAAGCGGGCCATATGCACGCATACTCTGGTACGGAGCACGGTGCGCCACGGATTGCAATCGCGAGGGCGCCAGTGGCACCGATCGCGCGCGATTCGCTATTCTCTTTCGGTTCGCGAATGTATCCAGCTGTCGGATGTGGCAATTCCCAATGGGACGAAAACAATTCCCTCGAGCGTAACCACCGAACTTTCATCGCAGCCTGCTTCGCGCACAAGCGCAGCTTCGCCGCGCGTGGCTCTGCTGCTTGTCGCCGTTGCCGCGACGGCCGTGATCGCGCCCATGCTTTTTCTGGGCAATGCGTCGGGCCACGATTTTCAGTTTCACCTGGCGTCCTGGCTGGACGTCGCGGGGCAATGGCGCCAAGGCACTTTCTTCCCGCGCTGGGCGGAATGGGCCAACTGGGGCTACGGAGAGCCGCGCTTTATTTTTTATCCGCCGGGCTCCTGGATGCTCGGAGCAACTCTCGGTTCCCTGCTCCCGTGGAGAATGGCGCCGAGCGCGTTCATCTGGCTGGTGCTGCTGCTGGCCGGATATTCGATGTGGCGATTCGCGCGCGAATGCCTTTCGCAGCGCGAAGCCACCGCCGCCGCGGTTCTCTACGCAGCGAATCCGTATCACTTGATCATCGTTTATTACCGCGCCGACTTCGCCGAGCTGCTAGCGAGTGCCTTGCTTCCGCTGGCATTCTGGGGCGCAGTGCGTCTGCTGCGCGAGGGCTGGCACGGCCTGCAATTTCTGGCCGTTCCGTTTGCGCTGATCTGGCTGGCGAACGCGCCCGCCGCGGTGCTGGCCACCTACTCGTTGATGCTGCTGTTTTTCGTCACGTCCATTTTGCGTCGCAGTATCACACCGTTGCTTCTCGGCGGTGTCTCGATGGCTGCAAGCTTTGGCCTCGCTGCGTTTTACATTTTTCCCGCGGCTTATGAACAGCGCTGGGTACAGATTCACCAAGCTCTCGCCGATCTGCTAAGCCCGAGCCAAAATTTTCTGTTCACCCACGCGATTGACCCCGAATTTCTGATCTTCAATTGGAAAGTTTCCGGCGTGGCGATGGGCGAAATGCTCGTCACCGGCATCGCGGCGGTTCTGGTCGCGCGTCGCCGCCGCGAATTCCCGCAAATTTGGTGGATGCTCCTCTGGCTGGGCTCCGCCGCAGTGTTGCTGATGTTTTCCCCCAGCCTGTTTTTGTGGCGCTGGCTGCCCAAGCTGGAATTCGTGCAGTTCCCCTGGCGCTGGCTGGGCGTGCTCGATTTCGTGTTCGCATTTTTTCTCGCCGCGGTCATCGGACGCGCGAAACGGCCTTGGCTCGGCGGGCTGGTTATCGCGATCGCTCTGACGACCCTCGCCGCCGCCCTGGTAAACGACGGTTGGTGGGACAGCGAAGACATTCCCGTTCTCACCAAGGGAATTCAATCCGGCCGCGGCTATGAAGGTACGGATGAGTATCAACCGCTCGGCTGCGATCGCTACGAACTACCCGGCGCCGATCCTATGGGCGAAATGATCGGCAAGCCAGCACCGCGCATTCAGCAGTTTGATAACGAAACACACGTGTTCAAACCCGTGCCCGAGAACACGGTACGCATCGAGCGTTGGACCGCAATCGAGAAGCGCTTTACAGCGCAAGACGTCAACCCGATAACGCCGGCGCTACGGCTGCTGAATTATCCAGGATGGAAAGTACAGGTTGACGGCAAGAGTGTCTCGCCCGGCGCAGCCCCAGAAACCACACAGATGCTGGTAGCGCTTCCCGCAGGCGCTCATCAGGTCGCTGTGCAATTCACCAGCACCTGGGACCGCGTTGCAGGAGCCATCGTCTCCGCGATTTTCGCGATCCTGCTCGTCGCATATATGTTTCTCGCGCGTGCGCCAGGCAAATCGTAGGCGCGCTCGACGTTTTATGAAGCGAGCTACGAACCGCGATACAACTCGAAAGGCGCCCAATAAAATGGCCTCCGGTAAACGCCGCCTGAGCGGAGAAGCGCCAACTTCGCGTCATGCAGAGCCGCATCCGGCGCCGCGCCCCTGCCGATTTCGGAATACAGATGATCCATCAGCTGCGGCGTGGAATTATCATTCACTTCCCAGAGTGCCGCGATCACCTCATGCGCCCCCGCGTGCAAGAACGCCCACGAAAGCCCGACCAAGCCCTCCCCTGAATACGTGCGCACGCCCTCGCCGTGGCACGCCGAAATCGTCACCAGGTCGGCGTGCAAAGGATGCTGAATAATGTCGCGGGCGTAGAGCTTGTAGTCGTCACCTTGCCTGGAGAGAATCACCGCCGAATCGAGCGGACTGGTACGGCTGGCTGTGCCGTGCGCCACAAAATGAATGTAGGAAAACGCGGCGGGCTGGCTCTTCAAGTATGAATCGGGTGTTGCTTCCGCGCCCGAAAAAACCGTACGCGCGGCCGCAGGGAAATAATTCTCGATGCCAGTCATTTCCGCCGCCGCCTGCGGCAATTTCGGAAATTCCGCGTCGGGCGACACAGGATCGCCCATCAGCAAAAGCTTCCTCGCTGTCGCCGGACGCCGCGCCGCTCCAGCCGCCAGCACCGTCAACGAATTGGCGTATGAAACATCCACATCCTCAATCCAATAATGCAATCGCGGCGACGGGGCCAGCAAAGTCTCGAAATTCAGGCCGTAGAGGCTGCCATCCGGCAATATTATGACCCGCGCCCCCCGCGGTATCATTTTCGCTGCTGGCGCCACCAGCAAATCATAAAGTTTGCGCCCCGCCGCATTCTGCGTCTCCAGCACGTCGCGCGACCCGAGCAGCGCCTGCCGGTAAGACTGCACCAGCGGATCAATTTCCGCGGCCCGAGGCAGTGTGAAAAGCTCCACTCGATCCGACCTAATTACCCACAGGTAGGAATGTTCCGCTCCGAGCCAATAGTCAAGGGCCATGGCCTTCGACTCCTTGGCGATTTGGCGCGGTTTGAAATTCCTGATCGGAAAACGCATGGAAGAGGCATTGATGCCAAGCCCTTCCGCCAAAGTTCGCGCGTGGCTGAATTCCGCAACTTCCAGCGCTTCCTCTATTTTTCCTTGCGACACCAGGAAACTGACGTAGTCGTCGTAAAAGCCAACGACACCGGACACGAACGACAGACGAAACTCTTCATGCTGTAGCGAGGATCTTGCTGTCTCGATAGTCGCCATCGCCTTTCGAAAATGCTCTGCCGCCCGCGCCGGCTGTTTGCTGCTCACGTATACATATGCAAGACCGGCATCTGCTTGCCATTGCAAATAGTGATTCGAATTCTTGTCCGCGATCACGTTCTGCAAATTCGATTTCGCCTGCTCGAAATTACCGTTGCCCGCCGCTATGTACGCCTCTGTGATCAGAGAATAAAGTTCTGACACCCGGTCGTTTTCGGCTCGTTTTAGCGCTAGCGCTTGACTGTTGTATTGCTCGGCTCGGTCATAGTCGTGTCTCTTCAGCTTGACGATTGCCAGATTGTTCAGACACGTCGCGGCTTCGGCTCCATTCTGCATCTTGTTGGCAAGGTCCAGAGCTTCCTCGTAATCGCGCGTTGCAGCGGTGTAAGAACCCTGATTGTCCTCAATGATTCCGATGTTTCGAAGCCAAAGCATTTCATCTTTGTTTACCCCCAAGTGCGTGGCGGCCTCTTTCGCGTCGCTAGACAGCGAAAGAGCTTTCGCGTCATCGCCCATGCGGTAGTAGCACCAGCCCATATTTCCAAGAGTCTTCGCGGTAACGGCTTGGGCTCCGAGACGGCGTGAGACGTCGAGCGACCTCGTGTACCAGTCAATCGACTCGTCGTATCGCTCTTCATACATTGCGACGAGACCGAGACTTCCTAGAGCTTTTGCTTCGATGAAAGGCTGTTGGTCGCGCTGGGCGAGTTGAAGGGCTTGGCGGAAAGTAGACTGCGCGGCGGAATAATCGCCCCGAAGGAATATGAGCGTGCCGCGACTGAGAAATACTTCCGCGAGCGCGATTTGTTGGTAGGCTTCGGCTAATTGATCTGCATTCGACAGGCGGCGGTCGGCTTCATCGAAACGGCGCAGGCTACAATCTGCTAACCCTTCAAACATTTCCTTTCGAACTGCAACTTCACTATGGGCCAGAGTGGCAGGAATAGGGGCGTCGAGCAATGCGAGAGAATCGGCGCTTAGCCCGCGGGAAACCAGCACCTCACCTTCCAGGACTCGAAACCGCCACGCCCATTCAGGCTTGCTGACGGCGTACTCGTGATAAGCCGCGTCAGCATCACTGGATGCTCCCACATGGTCGCCGTGTTCAAACTTGCTGCGCGCGTTTTGAAATCGCGCGGACGGCTCAAGTTGGCTGGACCTGTGGCATCCACAGATCCCAAAAAGCTCAATCGCGAAAACCACACACCTCAAGGATACGTCGAACCACCGCCTTGACCTCCGGGTCCGCTTCCCGAACCACCGACCGTTGAACCCAGTTCCACACGCAGCATGGCAAGCTCGCGCTGGTAGCGCTGCAACTGGAATTCGGCCAGGTAGATCTTGCCGAAGTGCGGCACCACGATCACGTTTCCGTACCTGCGCAGTTCCGAGCAAGTGGTCTTTACGTCCTTTACCAAGGAACACAATACGATGCCCTTCGATTCCGGAAAGTCATCGCTGGCGAACCAGTTATACCTCTCCCGGAGAAATTCCGGTACGTCCGCTTTCGGTTTTCCCCATAGGAATCGCCCCTGCATCATTTCACGGGACTGTTGGTTCTCCGTGTATTCCTTCTTGAAAGATGCATACGTGCCCAGGCGAGTGAAAAGTTCGTTGTCCAGGTCCACCTGAACCGGGCAGCCTGCAATCCGCAAGTTTTCGAAGCGGCTGCCGATCGAAAGAATCGTCGGCTCCTCTTCGTCTAAACGCTGCTTGGAGGTAACGCGTGCGACGATGCGGTCCGCGGTCACCATGTCCAGAATGTTCAGCCCCTCGATCGTCGCGGTTACCGAGGAATTATAGGTATCGTCCTTCGGGTTGCGGCTGGAGCCAACCACCGAGTATGCCGCCCTGTACGATATGATTTCCTTTAACCGAAAATTCTCCGTGCGCGAAGTCTCGAAGCCGCCGGTTGTCGGCAGCGTGCTTCCCGCGTGCACGTCCACCAAGTGTTCGAACGGCCGGTCAATGCGCGCGCTAAAGCCATAACCATGCGCCGTGTGGATATACGTCTTCTTGATGGGGTCGGTCGCCATCGGATTTGCCTCCTGTATCAGTATTGGATTATTACTGCGAGTGTACGAGTGTGAATGGGTAGCGTGCTACTTCGGTCCCACCGCTGGCCGCGTCGTCCGGGGTGCCAAGTCCGCGCAACATCAGCACGTGCTTCCCGGTTCCCAAGCTTGAAGAAGGAATCAGAAGCTGCACGGCATTCTTAGCCTGTTCAGCGGAAATGTTCAAGGAAAATTCCGCCTTGCCGGCAGCATTCTGCAATTCGCAGATATACGAAGAGTAATGTGCGTCCGGAGGAATATCAAAATACAAACTAAAAGGTTGACCTGGCGCAACGGAAACCAGCAACGGTTCCCCGCCGCGCGAATCCGCCGTGATTAAAGAAAACGACGCGAGGGCTTGTGGGGCGGCGGACGCGAGCGTGCTAACGGAGTGCGTCGCCGCGCCCTTCCATCGCGGAATAACCAAAAATTCCTGATACGCGACCAGCAGCAGCAGCGCCGCGAACACTGGCACCGCAAAACTCGGCCGCAAGAACACGCCCAGCCAGCCACTCGTAGCCGGACGCTGCGTCACGGTCACCGGCAGACGGACGGGCGGCATAACGGGCTCGGATCCCATAGCCGCCCGGCTATTTTCAACGAACGCCGCCGCCAGGTTCACCTCTTCGGCGCATTCTACGCAGCTGAAGAAGTGTTCCTCGTATTGTTCGCGGAGGTCGCTCGGCAGTTCTCCGAGTACGTACCGCTCAGCGGCTTTCAATTGGATAGCTTGCGTATGTTCCATGTATTCCGTCCTACCAGTAGTGACGTCCGGCCCTAAATCGTTTCATCCCGTTCTCTATTGTTTCGCAGGCCGCGGCCCCTGCGCCCTGTTCTTCTCGTAGAAAACGCGGAAGTTGGCCTTGGCGCGATGCAGCAACACCCGCAGATAATCGCGATCCGTGCCCAATTCCCGGCACACCTGGTCTTTCTCCTTTTCTTCCAGGAAGATAGCGCGCAGCAGCTGCCGGTCCTTTGCGGGAAGCTGCTCCAGCACTTTCCTCACCTGTTCCCGGGTCTGCTTGCTTACCAGGAACCCATCCAGATCGAGTACCTGGTCGACGGGCTCCGGCGTATCGTCATTCAGTTGCGTTCCGTGATTCGACGAGCGATAGAATTCCTGCAACACATTGTTGCAAACGGAGTTAACGAATGCCCCAAGCCTCTCCGGCTGCCGGATCCCCGTTTCCGAGTTCATCGCCTTGAACACCCGCAGAAACGTCTCCTGCGCGATATCTTCTACCGCCTCGGATCCGCGCAGCCGCGACCTTAATTTAATGACCAGCAGTTTTCGAAAATATGCAACGAAATGTTGCTCGGTCGGGAAGTCTCGGTCCCGGAGCCGTTTAAGGTAGGCCTCATCAAAGGAGAAAAATTCCACACGCGCCTCGAAGGTTAGCGAGTATATCCCGCAGTGGACGAACTGCGCAATCGAACGCCGGCCCAAGGCAAGCAATCCTCCTCACAGCGCACATCCTATTTCTTCCTCAGTTCATTCGCGTTGCGGCCGCCGCAATATATTTCGTTTGCAGATGAAACGTTTCGGCGCGCAAGCGCACTACCTATGCGTACTTGTACCGAGATCGGATTGGTGAATCAGATGGCCCAGTCCAGACGATGGCGTAAAGCCGATGTCCATCCCCCCGGGCGCGCTCCGGCCCTAACGGTCAGGGAACCCCACCGGAGCGCGCCTCCTCCATCTGCGCCCGTGACACGTTCGGGCGGAAGCGAGGATTCTTGAAATGAGTTCACACGCTTACTTGGAATTGGACGCGCCTGCGAAAGTTCTTGGCAGCCTCGACCCGCGTCGCGCGCGTCTCTTCTTGGGATCTAGTCAAGACACGGAGGTTGCTCACTTGAACGCACGTGCGGTGGAATTTGTTGCCAAGCCAGGGAGAGAACAGCATCTGCGAAATTGCATGCGCCGCGAGGTCGCCGCGATACTGAAGCGGCAACCGGGATTCGCCGGCATCTTTGTGCTGACCTCGCACAAAGAGCCGCGCCTGATTCGCGTGCTCAGCCTGTGGGACACCGCGCCGCAGGCCACCGAAAATCACTGGGAAGATTCGCCCGCGGTGCGCAAACTCGTCGCCATGCTCGTTGACGTCCGCGTGAAAGTCCACACCTACGAAGCGGAACTGCCCGAATCCGCCGAGGCGATTCCTGGCGCCAGGGAGTTGTCTGATGCACGCATGTGCTGACAAGAAACGTAAACGCCGAATGGATCAACCGCGTGGGTAGCATCACCCTCACGCAATTCGAGGCCCTGGGAACCATGAATTCCATGAACAAAGACACGCAGCAATTCCCGGATCAAAAGCAAACATCGGACTCGCAACAAAATCAACCATCCTTGGCGCAGGCTATGGTTCGCTGTGACACGGGAAATTGTGGACGCCCGGCCATGTGCTCCCTGGAGCTGAAACATGTCTGCGTCGACCATTTCATCGCGCGCTGCTACGAACGGTTGAATGAATGCAGTGCGAACCGCTTCGCCGATCCCGACGAAGCCGCGGCCGTCTCCATTGACCGCTTTCTGCTTTCCAGCGCGCAGCAAGCCGCCGGCTTGGTTCATCCCATGCGCGGCTTGGACAATTTGGAACGAGCTCGTCTATTCGATATTCTGCTGTGGGCCTCGGAACTCGCCGCCAAACGAGGCATCGCCTGCCCCACGAAAAGATCAGCCCAATCCAGCGGGTCGTAGCGCGCGGCCGATTTCCCTTGCTCTTTAGAGTCTGTATGGAATCATCGCGTTGCGCCTGTACCATCGTGCCCGTAGGTTCAACTTCATCGTAGATGTTATAGAATCTGCCTCCGTCGAATCCGCATCGCCCGTGCGGAGACGCGACGGAAGACACCGCATCTTCAGCCAGAATGAGGAAGAGCAAATAATTTGACCCGGTAGCCATTCTCGCGCATCTATCTGATTTGCGGCTGGACAGCCCTAGAGGCTTGCCAAGAAGTGGAGAGAAATGGAATGAAGCGTTCGCGAATTCTGAAAAGTCTGGCGTTCATTCTGCCCCTCGGCGCAATCGCGCTGCTCTATGGCCATCACATCGGCTTAACCGCCAACGCGCGCCCGCACCCGCAAGCTTCTGCGAATTCCGCCGCGCCGCCCCAACAGCTCACTGCCGAAGGCCAAGCCGCATTGCGTGCCGCGATCGACTCCGGAAACCTCGCGCAACTGCGCTGGCCAGATTTCAGCGATTACAGCAAGCTGCTGAAGGAATTCTACGACCTGTACGGCAATTCCCTGCCCTGGGTCCGAGGCATGCAGCCTACCACGCAGGCGCAACAGGTCATCGCGCTCCTGCAGCAAGCCGACCAAAAAGGTTTGTCCGCCGAAGATTACGACGGCCCGCGTTGGACCGACCGCCTCGCGAAACTCAAACCGGCCGCAGCGCAACCCTCCGAAGCGGACGCCGTGCAATTTGACGCCGCGCTCACTATCTGTGTGATGAGATATGTCTCAGACCTGCACATCGGCAAGGTCAATCCAAGACATTTTGATTTCGGTTTCGATATTCAGAGTAAGAAATACGATCTGCCGCAATTTCTGAAAACGGATGTAGTGGACGCACCCGACGTCGCCGGAGTTCTGGCGCAAGTGGAGCCTCCGTACCCGGGTTACCAACGCACCATTCAGGCGCTGCACGCCTATTTGCAGCATGCGAAGGACTACGACGGCGCGCCCCTCCCCGCCACTGGAAAAACCATCGCTCCCGGCGACAGCTATTCCGGCGTCCCGCAGCTCGCTCGTTTGCTCCGCTTGGTGGGCGATCTTCCCTCTGACGCGAACGTCCCGGCGGATGCCGCTGTGTATCAAGCTCCGCTCGTGGACGCTGTAAAACATTTTCAAACCCGTCTGGGCCGCACTGCGGACGGAAAAATCACGCCGCAAACGTTGGCTGACCTGAACGTGCCGCTCGCGACACGCGTGCGCCAGATGCAGCTCATTCTCGAGCGCTGGCGCTGGTTGCCTATCGGTCTGCACGACGCGCCGATCGTCGCCAATATTCCGGAATTTCGCCTGCGCGCCTACGACCAAAATTTCAGAGTCGCGCTGACCATGAACGTGGTTGTCGGCAAGGCGTATGACCACAACACTCCGGCGTTTGAGAACACCATGCAGTACCTGGTATTCCGGCCGTATTGGAGCGTTCCATATTCCATCGCCAGAGCGGAATTTATCCCAAAAATCGTGCGCGACCCCGACTACCTGGAGAAAAAAGGATTCGCGGTTGTGGACAGCCGCCAGCAGGTCGTCGCCTCCGGACCAGTCTCAAGCGACGTGCTGCAGCAGTTGCGCGCGGGTAAGCTCTTTATCCGGCAAAATCCCGGTCCGAAAAATTCGCTCGGCCTGGTGAAATTTATTTTTCCGAACAGCTACAACATCTACATGCACGACACGCCCGAGCAGGAATTCTTCGCAAGGAGCCGACGCGATTTCAGCCATGGCTGTATTCGGCTGGAAAGACCCGCGGACCTGGCCGTTTGGGTGCTGCGTGATAATCCGGGCGGCTGGAACATCGATCGGGTGCGCGCAGCCATGAATGGAAGCGCGACGCAGCAGATAAACCTGGCACATCCGATTCCGATCTTGATTGTTTACGGCACGGTAATCGTCACCGAGGATGGCACGGTGCACTTTTACGACGACATCTACGGGCACGACGCCACGCTCGAGAAAGTCCTCGATAAGGGCTACCCGTACCCCGGCTAATTGCCGGGGTTCGTTGCAGGGTGTTGGTTGCCAGTGATCAGGCGCGCTGGACAGTCAAAACACCACTGCCGCACGCGGCCCGTATCTACGTGGATGAAATCAGAATGAGGGTAGTAGCCCACGCCCCCGCGACGCAATGCCAGCGCCGCCCGCCGCAAAGTGAGAGTGTCAACTCCAGGCATCCGCAAGTCAATCGCTTCCGCCTGAACGTGCAAACTGTTCTTCGCGACCCCGGTGGTGTGCGCGCGCAACGATTCATTCGTTGAAGCAGTGCGGTAGCCACAAACAATGTCAATCTCTCCGCCGGGATGCCCTACCGACGCGGTGAGATCGGCCAGAATATCGTACAAGCGCGGATCAAAATGGCGCACGTCGCCGGTATTATGGTCGCGCAGGAAATAATCCAGTTTGGCCAGCGCGCCGGGAATGTACTGCTCCCCGCGCCGGAACACAATTTCCAGCCGTTCGCCCGTGTGCGTGTTGTAGAGCCGCAGCACGTGTTCTTGCGCGTGCTGCGTGGCATCGCCGCGCGCGCCGGCCGGCACGATGAAGCACAGGATCGCAACCGCCAGCAACAAACTCTCCGATATTTTCCCGCGTGACCGCATATCTTCCCTCTGCAGCAATTTTAGCATAAGCAAGCATTTCGCATAATTCGACCAAGGTCAAAAAGTCACGGCTGTTGCTCGGCGCAGCGAACTCCAGGTAGCCTTCGCCTCGCGCAAGCGAATCTCACACCGTATCTCAGGATTGGCTGTGGCGCGAAGCGTTCAGTCCCTCGCTGGCCCCACCGCGCGCAGACACAATCGCTGCAACCTGCGCGTCAGCCGGCTGCGATTCACGCGCTCCTCATTGGTCTGCGCATGATCCACCACGCTGTGCAGCCCGTTAAACAGAAAGACCGCTGTAGATTCAGGATCGTCCACGGACCAAGCACCGGCCACAACGCCTCCCTGCAACAATTCGATCAGGCCATCAATAATGACATTCTTTACCAGACCCTTCCGCGTCGGCGGCCGCGAAGTGTAGAACAGAATGTCGTGCAGTTGTGCGGAATCGAGATAACCAGCGACCCCAGCCGCGGCCCACGCCGACAACTTTCTCTTCCAGTCCTCTTCCCTATTTTGCGCGACCGCCGTTTTTATCCGCGCCGCTAGGTCTTGTCCGAAACGGCCGCGCAGCGCAGCAAGCACGTCTTCCTTCGATGAGAAATAAAGATAGAACGTCCCCTTGGCGACTGCCGCACCTGTCGTGATTTGCTCGATCGTCGTCGGGCCCACGCCGTGCTTCAGAAATAGGCGCTGCGCTGCGTTCATCAGCTCTTCGCGCCGCTCTTCAGCAGGCTTGGTCCGAGGACGAGTTTTGCAAGCGGCACGCATACGGCTAGCTCAACCTCCGTGATTAAACGTTGATCCCTCACCGTAAACTAACACAGCAAGGTGAGATTGCCTGGCGTCGCGCGTTGCCGCGGATCCAGCGTCAGCGACGTCAGCAGAAGGCCTCCGCATGTTCCTGCGCCCAACGATCAAACCCGATCGGCTTGCGCCCCAGAACGCGCTCTACGTTGTTCGTAGCGGTCGCGAGCCGCCCTTCACGTAGCGCGTGGTAGATCGAAAGATGCGCCACGATCATCTCCTCCGAATCGCCGCTTTCGGTCATTCGCTGGCGCACTCGCTCCTCGGAAATTGCTTCGAACCCGACCTGCTCGCCAATCGCCGCGCCGATCTTCGCCGCCATCTCCGCGTAACTGAGCGCCTCCGGCCCGGTGATCGGCAACGATTTTCCGTCGTAATCCCGCGTCGTCAGTACCTGGGTCGCGACGTCCGCGATATCATCGGAGTGAATGAACGGAATCTTGCCGTCGCCGGTCATAGAACGCACCACGCCGGCCTTCTTGACCGTCGTTGCCCAAAAAAGCGCGTTCTCCATAAAGCCCGTCGGCTGCACGAACGTGAACGTAATACCACTTGCGCGAATTGCAGCCTCGCCTCGCGCATGCCATACCCCGGTGCCCACGTCCTGCCGCGCATCCATCGAAGAAAGCTTCACCAGATGCCGCACACCAGCAGCTTTTGCGGCCTGCGCAGCCGCTGCGTCGCGGCCCGCGATTTCCGGCCCGCTGTTTACCAGGAACAGCGCGTCCACGGCTGTCAGTGCCGCGTACAACGATCCGGCATCGGCCAAATCGCCCACGGCCACATCCACGCGCTCGCCAAAACGCTCCCGCGCCTCGCGCGCATCGCGCGCGAACACGCGCGGCCGCTCGCCGCGCTCCAGTAAACATTTCACAACGCGCGACCCAATATCTCCCGTCGCGCCGCTAATCAGATAGTTCATGGTGCTCTCCTTAGAAGGTCGTCATTCTGGAAGCGCTCCCGTTGCCCGTCGTCAACCCATTCTATTCTAATGACTGGGGGTCAGTCAACAGATTGGCAAAGACACAACTCGGGTCGCTTGCGGGCTGCGTGGGGAGATTTACAGCTGCTTAAAAATTGGCTGGGAGGCCTGGACTCGAACCAGGATAATCAGATCCAGAATCTGATGTACTGCCAATTGTACGACCTCCCAGCTGAAAGGGGACAACAAAAAAGGGCCGCTCGCACGACCCTGAACTACTTTACTGGCGGAAGAGAAGTTCGTCAACCACCCGCCGCATGTTGCTGCTCCAAAATCCCGGGATTTCCACAGGAACACAGGATCGAAAATAGCCCAGAAATGATTTACAGCTCGCCAACCGCTACGCACCGTGGCCCGCGCCAAATAGTATCCAAGACTTGCGCCCTTCCCGCTCCCGGGAGCGCGCAGGCCGCAACTTCCGATGTACTTCCCTTTCTCCTTGAATACAGTCGCCCACAAGTTTCTGTCGGCTTGCCTCGCTACGGCTCCCGAAATCGCGACCGCTCCTTGTCCGCCGGCGCAAGCCTGCCCTCCCCCACAACACCCTACTTCCGCATCAGAGTGCATGCTCACAAAATCGGCCTCGTCTCCGGGCTCGTGCGACCGGAAGAGCAGCCGTTCTGTCTCCAGAAAAATCATGGTGCCCGTTAAAGGTGCGAAAAACTCGATCTCCGCGCTGGATCGCGCCAGCCCAAAACGCCAGCCTTGCCCCACGGCCGCACAGTAAGTTAGGCTCTCCCATCGTGGCGCAGCAATCGGAAACCGAAATTCGCGTGGGCACGTCCGCGTTCACCGCTGCGGGATGGGAAGGCGCATTCTATCCCGCCGGAATGCAGCCGCGCGATTTTCTCACCTACTACGCCACCAAATTTAACACCGTTGAAGTGGACAGCACGTTCTACCGCACGCCCGCACGCTCGACCATCACAGGCTGGGGCAACAAAACTCCGCCCGGTTTCGTGTTCGCGCTGAAAGTCCCGCAGGTCATCACCCACGAAAAGTGCCTCGAAGATTGCGACGAGGATTTCCAGAATTTCGTGGACACTGCCCAGGGGCTCGGAAAAGACAAGCTCGGGCCGATGCTGCTGCAGTTTCCCTATTTCAATAGCACTAAGTTCAGAACCGGCACCGAGTTTCTCGCGCGGCTCCGCCCTTTCTTGAGGAAACTGCCGCAGGATCATCAGTTCGCGCTCGAAATTCGCAATAAGAATTGGCTGGATGAAAAGTTCACGGAAATTTTGCGCGAACACAACGTCGCGCTGGCCGTCATTGATCAAGCCTGGATGCCGGGCATAACGGAACTGGCCAGCCGGCTCGATCCGATCACCGCCAACTTCACCTACGTGCGTTGGCTAGGCGATCGCAAAGCAATAGAGACACAGACCAAGGTCTGGGACAAGACCATCGTGGACCGCCGCGCCGCCTTGTCCCGCTGGGTGGACTACTGTTACCAAACTACGCGCCGCGGCATCAAAGTCTACGCCTATGCGAACAATCACTATGCGGGCTATGCGCCGGCCACGGTCGCATTATTCCTGGAGCTTTGGGAAAAGCAGAAAGAAAAATTCTGACGCCGCCCGCATTCGTGGCCGCAACTTCAGTAACATGGTGAACGCGTGAACGAGCTCCTCAAAGAGACAATGTCGCTCTCGTTGCTCGGCAAGTGCATTGCCGCGATTGTCGGCATCCTGCTGATTCATGCCGGCTTTCGCGTACTCGAACAAACTCTGCCCCGTCACTTTGGCCGCGTTGATGAACGCTATCGAGTTCGCAAGTTCGTGGTGTTTTCCGGCTACATCGCGATTCTTCTTTTCGTCTCGATCCTGTTTGAAGACCGCCTGGGCCGCCTCAGCTTTGCCCTCGGAGTGGCTGGCGCTGGCGTGGCCGTTGCTCTGCAGGATGTGCTGGCTAGTATTGCCGGCGCGTTCTCGATCGGATTTTCCAAGCTCTACACCGTCGGAGATAGAGTTCAGATCGGCGATACTCGCGGCGACGTGATTGACATCGGCTTGCTGCGCACCACCTTGATGGAAGTCGGCAGCTGGGTCGGCCGCGACTTGTACAGCGGCCGCATCGTACGCATCCCCAATAACACTGTCTTGAAAAATTCGGTTTTTAACTACTCGCAAGGATTCCGTTTCATCTGGGACCAGATTAAAGTGGTGCTTACCATTACCAGCGATGCTGCTGCGGCTCGAACCATGCTTCTGCGCGTCGCCCATGAGGTAATCGGAGAGTACTTGGTGGAAGCGCAAAATTCCTGGAACGCGGTGAGTGACGACTATCGCTCCGAAAATCCTCCCATTGAGCCCGTCGTCGCCCTCGCAGTAAATGCCGGCTCTTTGGAATTTACTCTCAACTACGTGGTGGACTATGCCAAGCGCACCACCATGCAAGATCGCTTGTTCGCCAAGATTGTAGAGGAAATCGCGAGCAGCAAAGGCCAGCTCACATGGGCATCGTCAGGAGTCACGGTCGTTAACCAGATGCCGCCCCCTGACCCGACTGCGGCCCGCCCGGCGACTGTGCCCCCTGGCGCATTCCATGCCAGCGAATCTCGCTGAGCGGCGCGCGAAATAGGGTCTTGGTTCGCCCCGCCCACGTTTTTGCTTACGGCTTCACTTCGACGATGTTCCGGACGTGAATCATGTCCGAGCGCCCATCCAGAACTCCGGTCACCACCACGTCCTTCCCAAAATGCCTTTGCGCCTGCGCTTGATCATCCAGGTGGTACCACACTTCGTTTGCGTCGTCGCGCAGAATGAATCGGTCGCCGTTCTGCGAAACAATCTTGCCCGCAAACGTTGCAGACGCCGGTTCATCGCCGGGCGCCAGCCGCACGAAGGGTGACGGCGCAACAGAAGCATGGAGCAGGTTCGATTGGCCCGCGATCAAGCAAGTAGTGCCAAAAAGAAGCAATAACGTGTTGCGTAGCCCTGAAGTTTTTTGCACAACCCACCTCTTTAATAAAATAGGGCGGGCGAACCAAATCATAGCAGCCGCAAGAAAAATCTCCCCTCGGGTATTCCCTGTAAAAAAGTTCCGTCAGCGATGTAGGACGCTAAGTCTCGTACGCAAGGCGGATTGCGAGACAAAAAACCGCTGTGAAGTGCTCAAGGCCGCGAGAACACAACCGGCGGCGCCTGGCGGGGGGGCCGACGGAAGTCTGTGCCCGAGCTCACGTGGAAATACGTTTGTCTTTAAGGCAGCGTGGAGGGCGCGAGGCCTGCTTGCTTGGCGGCGTCTTCGTTTTCGCTGAGCGCATTCTGCAGCTGGTTGGCGCGCTCGTCGAGGCTTTGGATCCGGTTCGTGGTCAGGTTGCCGCCCCAGGCTGGCGTCGGCGGCAGCAGCACGATCCCCTGCGCCGCGGCTTGGTCGGACATGGCCGCGAGTTGGTTCTGCACGCCGTCGAGTCTGGCGGTCAACTCACTCTGCCTTTCTATAAGCACCGCTCGTTCCTGTCCCGGGCTCAGCGGTTTGCGCGCGGCTTGCAGAATTTCGGATGGGTCCTGAAATACAGCGGGTGGGACGCCATTCTGCTGCGCGGTTTCTTGAAGATCGTTGAGCTGCTGCTCGATTTCTTGCCTGCGGATTGCCAGCTGCTGGATCGCGTTATCCGTGGTGATGCCTTCGCACGGCGCATCGAATTGCAGCCCGACGGTCACGCCGGCATCCGAGCCGGTCGCGCGGAAATCGCGCAAGCTTTCTTCTCGATGGCTCAAGCTGTCCAGTTCCGCGTAGAGCGATGCAACCTGTGCCGCGTACCAGACAGGATTATTATCACGGCTAGGTTGCACAGTTGCGCCGCTGGCAGCGCTAGAAACAGCAGCTGTCCGCCGCGCTGCTGGCAGCGTAGTCGCGTTGGTTGGATACGACTGAGCTTCACTGGCCGCCGCTCGCTCCTTCGGCCACATCCGGTCAATGTCGTCGTTGGTGTACACTTTCTTTTCGCGATCCGGCCGGACCACGGTGCCAGACGGCACACTAGACGCCGTCGCCGGCTTGTCTTCGCCCGACGCAAAAGCCGGGTTCGCGATTACGCAAGGCAGGACTGCGGCGAGAACCGCCGAGAAAAAGGAAACTGCACGAATCGAGCTACGCATGGACGTACCTCCGTCCCTCAGTTCGGGAAGTATCGCATGCGGGCCGAACGGATGTAAATAAGGACCCGTAGCCGCGGAGCCGATCGCAACACCGCGGCTGCGAGGTCAGGCGATGGCAGCATCGCGCTCCCTGATGCGACGGGGGCAATCTGATTTTGGAAGTCATCGAACACGCTAGAAAGGAAGCCACATGAAACTTGATCCGAAAAAGACAGCTTTGCTGACTCTCGATTACCAGAAAGAAATTCTTGGATTTGTTCCCGCTGCCGAAGCCATCATCCCAAACGGTGCCAAAGCCGTAGAGTTTGCACGCAAGAAGCAATTTCGCATCATTCACGTGGGACTGGGATTTTCCGCCGGCCATCCTGAAATTCCGGCTGGCGAATCCCGCTTCAAGCGCCTGAAGGAAAACAATCTCTTCGTAATCGGCACGCCCTCCGTCGAATTCCACAGCGCCGTCGTGCGGCCCGAAGATCTGGTGGTGTATAAGCAGCGAGTCGGCGCATTTTCGGAGAACCAGCTGCACCTGATTCTGCGTTCGCTTGGCATTGAAAATCTGGTGTTCTTCGGAATTTCCACCAGCGGCATTGCGCTCTCCACGCTACGGCGCGCGGCCGATCTCGACTTCAGCTGCGTAGTCCTCAAGGACGCCTGCTTCGACCCCGACGAGGAAGTTCACCGCGTCCTCACCGAGAAAATTTTCCCGGCGCAGGCAACCGTTCTCACGGTGGATGCGTTCATCGCGGAGCAGGGTGACTGAAGGGACACGCGGTATTGCGGCCGCCAGCGAAAAGCGCGAAGCGCAGCGCTTCCTTGCCACCCAACCGGAGCGACCGAAGTGCGACCCAATTGCGCGATCAAAAGTGACTGAACAGACCGATCAGAATAATCAGGGGAATCGGAACGCCGAGCAGCAGCAATATGATGGAACGCATGGGCCAGACCTCCTATGGAAATGGAATTCGTCAGACGATGACTACGCGATCACGCTGCTTGCCGCCGATGGTTGCGGCGAAGCTGGCGCAAAATGCGCCGATCAACAGAGCGAGGAAGGTCCAGTACATCGAATGCGCCACGGCCTTGCGCGCTGTGTCGGCGGCTTGGATTGCTTGTGCAAAAGTGTCATCCACTCTTTTTTCAGCCTCGGCTTCGCTGATTCCTGTTCTTGCCACTAGTATTTGCGCCAGATAGCCCTTATCGGCCGCTGGAATATTTCCTTCGCGCAGGCCGTTCAGGAAAATCACGCCTACCTCGCTGCGCAGCGCAGCATCATCCTGGCCGGTCCTAGGCGGAGTAGTGCGCAGCAGCGAATCCACGAGATATTCATTGGGGCCGAAGGCGCTACGGGAAGCCGCAGCGGAGGAGCCCTCTGCTGCTGCAGAGTTGGCGCGCGCATTTCTACCTACCGATGCGACCGAGGACGCCAAAAACGCCGCGGTGATAACCAAGCCTACTGCCCATACCAGAAAACCATGCGCCGTATCGCGAAAATATACTTCGTCGGTGTGAATATTCACCCACTTCGTGCGTAGCCGGCCCGCGAGATAGCCGCCAATGGACGATGCAATCAGCTCGGTGAGAATGAACCAGACGATTGCTGTTCGACCTACGGCGGAAGCGGATGCGCCCGCGCCTTCCCAGGGCGAAATTGCGGAAAGGCCGATGCCGGTGCCCAAAGCCAGCAGTATCAGCGACAAAGCCGCCGCCACGAATGCTCCGGCAATTACGGCAGGCCAAGACACCCCGGACGAGTGCGCCTCATTCCTCGTATCGTGTTCATGTGGCCAAGTTTGATCCGGTACAGGCAATGTTCGTGTCGCCATGCGCGTTTCCTCCTAAGGTCTTGATCCGCTGAGCCCACTAGGCTTGCGTGGCCTACGTGCATCGGGTGGAGGGAGAGTAACACTCGCGCGAAACCACGCTATACCTACAAGGCCTTAGCGGTGTGAACGATATGCTGTACGGCGAGTCGGCACCCTTGGCCCCGGCGCGAGGGCTTGTGGGTTCGAACGAGTTCATTCGAGTGGTAGAGAGGATGACCAACCGCGATTGTCTTGCGATCAGAAATCGGAGCGAATCGTGAGACTAGCCGTGCGCCAGTTCCCACGCGATCGCAATCTCGCCGCTTGCGTATCGACCTGCAAAACGCAGCACGCTGACGGACCTGCGGTCCTCGACGGTCAATATCAGGAAGCCGAAGGATTTGTAGTGAATCGGGTGGTCGGAGCAAGCGCCGAGCAGATCCAAGGGTCCGAACCCGGAGCGCTGCGCAGACAATAGTAACGCAACGGCTTTCGAGTCCGGCGACCAGGTGACGACTCCGACACTAATAGCGATAGGTATAGAAGCCCGAGAAACTTCACCGCTCACCACACACTGCCCACTGCTTCACACCGCGGCCCGCTGGTGCGCCTTCTCCTCCGCGATGCGGCGGCCTACGGCTGGAGCGATCATCCTTGCTTCGGCCATCAGTTGTGCGAATTGATCGGGGTAGAGGGATTGGGCGCCGTCGGAGAGGGCGCGCTCGGGATCTTGATGGACTTCGATGAGCAGGCCGTCGGCGCCGGCGGCTACTGCGGCGCGGGCCATGGCAGCGACTTTGTCGCGGCGTCCGGTGCCGTGCGACGGATCGGCGACCACCGGCAGGTGCGAAAGCTGCTTGATCACCGGAATCGCGGCGATGTCCATGGTGTTGCGCATGTAGGTATCGAAGGTCCGGATGCCGCGCTCGCACAAAATCACGTTGTAGTTTCCACCAGCCATGATGTACTCGGCGCTGAGCAGTAGTTCCTCGATGGTGGCGGACATGCCCCGCTTGAGCAGCACCGGCTTCTGAATTTCGCCGAGAGCGCGCAGCAGATAATAATTCTGCATATTGCGCGCGCCTACTTGCAGCACGTCCACGTAAGGCAACATCACCTCAATCTGCGACGGGTCCATCACTTCGCTGACGACGAGCAAGCCGTTGTCGTCGGCGGCGGCGCGCATGAGCTTCAGACCTTCTTCGCCAAGGCCTTGGAAGGAATAGGGTGACGAGCGCGGCTTGAAAGCGCCGCCACGCAGCAGTTTTGCGCCGGCACGCGCCACTTTTTCCGCGACCTCGCCGATCTGCGCCGCGGACTCGACGGCGCACGGCCCGGCCGCCGCCACAATTTCCGTTCCGCCGATGGAAACGTCCTTGCTGAGCTCGACGACCGAGCCTTCGGGGCGAAAATTCCTGGACGCGAGCTTGAAGGGATGCGTGATGCGGATGATTTCCTCGACGCCGGGCGCCGCTTGCAGCGCTTCCAGTTCTCCGCGATGCTTTTCGCTTTTGCCCACGACTCCGATCACGGCTCGTTCCTCCCCGCGGCTCAGATGCGCTTGAAAACCGCATTCCTGAATGCGTTTCACGACGTGGTCGATCTGCTCTTCCGTTGCGTTTACGGCCATGTTGATGATCATTGCATCCCCTCAGAGGCGAATTTACCGGCCGGCGAAGTTTCCGCCGATTTGTACGAGCCAAGAATTTTCAGTTCCGCAGCTTGCAGCGCGAGTTCGGTCAGCGCGGCCGCAAATTCGGGATCGCTCGCGGCAGCCTGAAGGTCGAGATAAAAACGGTATTGCCATGGACGACCGTGCACGGGGCGGCTTTCAATTTTCATCATGTTGATATTGCGGCGGGCGAAAGGCTCAAGAGCGTGATGCAGAGCGCCCGGTTTGTGCGCCAGCTGAAATACGAGCGAGATTTTATCGGGTGCGGAGGCGGCGCCAAGATCCTGTGGCTGCGCGGCGGATGGCGCGAGCAGGAAGAAGCGCGTGTAATTTTCGCGGTCGTCTTCCAGATGCTCGAGCAGAATCACTCCCTCATATAACTCTGCGGCGCGTCGACTGGCGATCGCCGCGCGCGTGGGATCTGCTGCGCGCATCACTTCGCGGACGCTGCCTGCAGTGTCTTCGGCGGGAATTCGTTTCAGCTGCGGATGCGCGATGAAGAATTGCTCGCACTGTGCAAGCGCCACGGGATGCGATTCCACCGAGGCGATGCGCTCAAGCGTTGCTCGCGGCACGCCGATCAGGTTGTGCACGATCGGGATGATCACTTCGCCGACGATGTGCAGGCCGCTTTCGACGAGTAGATCGAATGAGCGATGCACGGAGCCTGCCAGGCTGTTCTCCATCGGCGCGAGCACGTAATCCGCGGCCTGCCTCTTGATGGCGGAAAACGTCGCATCGAACGTTGCGCACGGCACCAGCGTGACGTCTGCGCCGAGCAGCTTCAGCGCAGCTTCCTCGCTGAATGCTCCACGTTCACCTTGAAACGCGATGCGCGCTGTGGCTGCGCTTTTCATGCTGCCGCCACCTTGCGGCGTTTTTCCGTCAAGCGCGTCTTGCCGTGTTTGGGAACCTCCGTCGAGCCCAAACCGTGGTCCGCCTGAATGCGAATGGATTCATGCAAGATTTGACTGTAGATTTTGTCCACGGCTTCGCTATCGAGCGGCCCTGGGTTTAGCTTTTTCATGCGCACGAGAATTTCCTGTTCGCGCGCGGGGACGCGCAGAGCGATGCCACGCGCGCCCTTCAGCCGGCCGACCTCCAGCGCAAAGCCCGCGCGCACGTTGAGCAGGTGCAGCAGAGTGGTGTCAATCGCGTCAATTTTCGCGCGCCAATCGCCAATCTTGATTTCACTCATCCCGCTTTTCCCCCTTTACCTCGCGATGAAAATGTCGCCAAAAACAAAAAAAGCCGCGTTCCCCTTGGGGGGTCGCGGCCGGCTTAGAAGACTTGGTGCGGTTCTTATTTGCTGCGTGTTACCTGATCCGCGCGCGTCTCGCCGGCCCGCTCCCCGGTATAAGGGAAGCGGCTGGTAAAAGCGAAACGGTAATAGAACTTATTGCCCACGCGCCTTGTGTGTCCTTTTAAAAGCTTACCAGACATCACTATACGAAAGCCGGGGGGCAGCGTCAAGCGCGGCGTGCAGAAATCATATATAAGCTTCTTTTATGAATTTGCCAAGAATTACAAATTGGACTTATCCCCCTGCCGGACGCCTACTACTAAGGACAACATGCAAAGCGATGCCATCAAGAAGGGGATTTCCCGCGCGCCCGCCCGCGCAATGCTGAAGGCCACCGGCCTCACCGACGCCGATTTGGCGCGTCCGCTCGTGGCCATAGCCAATACCTGGACCGAAGTTACTCCCTGCAATTTTCATTTGCGGCAACTGGCCGAGCGCGTGAAGGCCGGCGTGCGCGCGGCGGGTGGCACGCCCATCGAGTTTGACACCATCACAATTTCCGACGGCATCACCATGGGCACCGAAGGCATGAAGGCTTCGCTGGTTTCACGCGAAGTGATAGCCGATTCCATCGAGCTTTTCGTGCGCGCGCACGCGTTCGATGCGGTGGTGGCGATTTGCGGCTGCGACAAGACCATCCCCGGCACGGTGATGGCGCTGGCGCGCCTGAACCTGCCTTCCCTTTCGCTGTACGGCGGCTCGATTCTGGCGGGACATTTTGCGGGGCGCGAAGTCACGATTATGGATGTGTTCGAAGCAGTGGGCGCCTGCGCCGCCGGCAAAATGACCGAAAAGCAGCTGGGCGAGCTGGAAGACGTGGCGTGTCCTGGCGCGGGCGCGTGCGGCGGACAATTTACTGCGAACACGATGGCTATGGCGCTCACATTTCTGGGAATTTCGCCGATGGGCGCGAACGAAATTCCGGCCACGGATCCGCGCAAGGGCAAGGCGGCGTTCGATTGCGGCAAGCTGGTGATGCAGTTGCTGAAGGACGACATTCGCCCCAAGCAAATCATTACGCGGGAATCGCTGCACAACGCGATTGCGTCAGTTGCCTCCAGCGGCGGCTCGACCAACGCCGTACTGCATCTGCTGGCGATTGCCTCCGACGCGGGGGTGCCGCTCGCGTTGAAAGATTTCGATGAGATTTCCGCGAAGACTCCTGTGCTGGCGGATTTGAAACCTGGGGGGCGATTTAACGCGCCGGATATGTTCCGCGCGGGCGGCATGCGCGTGCTTGGGCAGCGTTTGCTAGAAGCGGGGCTGCTGAAAGACGGGATCACGGCATCGGGACGAAAGCTGTTCGAAGAAATCAGCGACGCGAGCGAAACAGCGGGCCAGGAAGTGGTGCGGCCGCTCGCAAAGCCTATCAAGGCCGACGGCGGCCTGGCGATTTTGCACGGTTCGATTGCGCCGGAAGGCTGCGTGGTGAAACTCGCCGGGCACGAGCGCGTGTTGCACAGCGGACCGGCGCGCGTGTTCGATTCGGAAGAAGCCGCGTTCGCAGCGGTACAGGGCCGCCAGATTCAGCCCGGAGACGTGATCGTCATTCGTTACGAAGGCCCCAAAGGCGGGCCGGGCATGCGCGAAATGCTCGCAGTCACCGGCGCGCTGGTCGGCCAAGGTATTGGCGACAAGATCGCGTTGATCACCGACGGGCGTTTCAGCGGCGCGACTCATGGGCTAATGGTGGGCCACGTGGCGCCGGAAGCCGCCAATGGCGGGCCGATTGCGCTGTTGCGTGATGGCGACATTATTACTCTGGATGTAAAAGCGCGGCGTCTGGACGTCGCGGCCGATCTGGAAGCGCGCCGCGCGCAGTGGAAAGCGCCCGCGCCGAATTACACCACGGGCGTGATGGCCAAATACGCCAAGCTTGTTACATCGGCATCGCTGGGCGCCGTAACCAGCGCCGCATAGAAATTGCAGTCACAAGGAGAATGACCATGGCGAAAATGTTTTGGGATACGGACACGAATCCGCGCGCGCTGGAAGGAAAACGCATTGCCGTGCTGGGTTACGGCAGCCAGGGCCGCGCACACGCATTGAACCTGCGCGACAGCAAATTAAATGTGACGGTAGGACTGCGCCGCGGCGGCCCATCGTGGAAACAGGCCGAGCAGGATGGTTGGAAGCTTACCGGCCCGGCGGAAGCAGTCGAGGGCGCGGACGTAGTCGTGATGCTGGCGCCCGACATGGCGCAGCCGGCTTTGTATCAAAACGAAGTGGCGCCCAGTCTGAAAGAGGGCGCGATGATTTTGTTTTCGCACGGCTTCAACATTCATTACGGACAAATCACACCGCCGAAGTCGGTGGACATCACTATGGTCGCGCCGAAAGGTCCGGGAAATCTGGTGCGGCGAACTTATGAAGGCGGCGGTGGCGTGCCCTGCTTGCTCGCCATTCACCAGGATGCGTCGGGCCACGCGTTTGATCGCACGCTGGCGTATGCGAGCGCCATTGGCGGCACGCGCGCCGGCGTGATTCAAACCACTTTTGCGGAAGAAACGGAGACGGATTTGTTCGGTGAGCAGGCTGTGCTGTGCGGCGGCGCGCGCGAATTGATTCAGGCGGGCTGGGAGACGCTGGTGGAAGCCGGATATCAGCCGGAAGCCGCGTATTTCGAGTGTCTCCATGAACTGAAATTGATTGTGGATCTGATTTACGAAGGCGGCATCGCCAAAATGCATCAGTTCGTCAGCGAGACGGCCAAGTTCGGCGACATCACGCGCGGGTCGCGGGTGATTGACGCGCACGTGCGCGAAAGCATGAAGAAGATTCTGGGCGAGATTCAGTCCGGCGCTTTTGCCAAGGAATGGATTCTGGAGAATCAGACCGGGCGGCCCGTATACAACAAGCTGCTGGAAAAAGATAAGAATCATCCGATCGAAAAAGTTGGTGCGGAGCTGCGCGCGCAAATGTCCTGGCTCAAGCCGGAGACGGCGACTTCCGCAAGAGGTGCCAAATGAAGGGCGCAGAATTTTTGGTGAAGGCTCTCGAGCACGAAGGCGTCGAGATAATTTTCGGTTACCCCGGCGGAGCGATCATGCCGGTGTACGACGCGCTGCTGGATTCGAAAATCCGGCACATATTGGTGCGCCACGAGCAGGCGGCGGCGCTGGCTGCCGACGGTTACGCGCGCGCCACGGGAAAAGTGGGAGTGTGCATGGCCACCTCCGGCCCCGGCGCGACGAATCTGGTGACGGGAATCGCGAACGCTTACATGGATTCGGTGCCGATGGTCGCGATCACGGGGCAGGTGGCCACTTCGCTAATGGGCACGGACGCGTTTCAAGAAGTGGATATTTTCGGCATCACGCTGCCGGTGGTGAAGCACAGCTTCCTGGCGAAGACTGCCGCGGAATTGCCGCGCATCGTGCACGAAGCTTTCCGCATCGCGCGTTCGGGACGCCCCGGCCCGGTGCTGATTGATTTGCCGAAAGACATCGCCAACACCGTGGGCGAATATGAATTCCACGAAGACGACAACACCGAACAAAGCGCCGATGCATCCAAGGAATCCATCACGCGCGCGCTGGCACTGATGCGCGAGAGCCGGAATCCGGTGGTGTATGCCGGCGGGGGCATCGGCATGGGTAACGCGCTCGAGGAATTCCGCGCGTTCATTGAAACGACGCGCATTCCAGTGGTGGCCACGCTGAAAGGACTGGGCGCGCTGCCCACCACGCACGAGCTGGCGCTGGGAATGATGGGCATGCACGGCACGAAAACCGCGAACCACGCGGTGCAGACTTGCGATCTTCTGATTTGCGTGGGCGCGCGATTCGACGACCGGGCGACCGGCCGACTCAACGCTTTCGCGCCGAACGCGAAAGTGATTCACCTGGATGTGGACCGCGCGGAAATCGGAAAGCTGCGGCGCGCGGATGTTCCGGTAATCGGCAACTTGCGTCACGCTTTGAAAGCGCTCTCGTGCCGGCTGGCGAATATCGAGCCGTGGCGGCGCGAATGTGCCGAGTCGAAAGAAACGCACGCTTGGGATTACGCAGCGCCCGGCACGGAAGTGTACGCGCCTGGGTTTCTGAAGAGTCTTTCGGATCGCGCGGGCGACGATTCCATCGTTGCATGCGACGTGGGCCAACACCAGATGTGGGTGGCGCAGCATTTTCATTTCAATCGCCCCTCGCAACATCTGAGCAGCGGCGGCCTGGGCACCATGGGATACGGCTTGCCCGCGGCGATTGGCGCGCAGCTCGCATTTCCCAACGCATGCGTGATCAACGTTTCCGGCGATGGCTCGATCATGATGAACCTACAGGAACTGGCCACGCTACGCCGTTACGATTTGCCGGTGAAGATCGTACTGTTCGACAATCGCGCGCTGGGCATGGTGCGGCAGTGGCAGGAATTATTCCATGACAAGCGCTACAGCGAAGTGGATCTTTCTGACAATCCGGATTTCTGCCGCGTGGCGGAATCTATGGGCATTCGGGCGTTTCGCGTGGAGGATCGCGCGGACGTTTCTGGCGCGATTGACCGGCTGTTGGCGGAGCCCGGCCCTGTTCTTGCGCATGTGCTGATTCATCAGGAAGCGAACGTCTGGCCGATCGTAGGACCGGGCCGCTCGAATTCCGAAATGCTGCACCAGCACGAAGTGGCGCGCGAGGTTGCGCGGTGATCAAATTCACTCTACAGGTACGCGTGCGGCAGAGCGAAGGCGCGCTGGTGCGTATTCTAGGAGTCACGCGCAGGCGGCGATTTGATCTACTGCATTTGACTGCCGACACGACCGAGGACGGACATTTCCTGGATATTCAGATGACCGTGCAAGCCGACCGCGCGGAAAATACACTGGTGCGGCAAATCGAAAAGCTTGAGGACGTCTCGCAGGTGGAAGTCGTCGAGCCGGATGATGCGGCCAGCGAGCGGCGGGCGGCGCGTTCCTCGGCGCGCTGACTGACGGATTTCGGCCATTTGATTTAAACTACCGCGTGCCTTCGACGACTAGCGCAGTTCCCTTCTCACGCGTGGCCATTCTCGGAACCGGCCTGATCGGCGGATCGTTCGCCCTGGCACTGCGCAAACATTTCCCGAGCATTTCGATTGTGGGATTCGACCGCGCGGAGATTTTGCAGGCGGCGCTGGCGCGTGGGGCCGTGCTGGAAGCGGCGCACGACCTTGCGGCTGCAGCGCGCGGCGCTGACCTGCTGTACGTCGCGCTGCCGATTGCCGCGACAGTCGAGGCACTTCCGGCGATTGCTGCGGCGGCAAAAGATGGCGCGCTGGTCACCGATACCGGCAGCACGAAGGCCGTCATCTGCCGCGCGGCGAAAAATACTTTTACTGGCGCTGCGCGGTTTCTGGGCGGGCATCCCATGGCTGGGAAAGAAACTTCCGGCATCGCGCGGGCCGATGCTAATTTATTTTCCGGCGCGCGGTATGCGTTGGTTGGGTTGGAAGGCGATCCGGATCCGCGCGTGCAGGGATTTGCGTCGCTGCTGCGGGTACTCGGCGCGGAGCCGGTGTGGTGCGATGCGGATACGCACGATTGGGCGGTGGGCATCGTCTCGCACTTGCCGCAACTGGCGGCGGTGGCGCTGGCGCGCGTGGTGCAGGACGAAACGGACGAGACGGGTTTGCCTCTTTCGCTCTCGGGTCAGGGTTTGCAGGATATGCTGCGGCTCGCGGGCAGTCCTTACGGTTTGTGGCGCGACGTGGCGCACAGCAACACCGAAAATATTGCGCGGGCACTCGACAGGCTCGAGCAAGCTGTGGAGTATTTGCGCACGCGGCTTACGTCCAAGGAATTGGAGCAGGAATTTCTTGCGGCGAATGAATTGTACAAACGGCTGCAGAAGGCGGAGTAGGGAGTTTGTCGCGGCGGTCTTTGGATCCTCATCGCCGCGCGACCTGACACCGATCGCGCAGTGAAGCGCGCCGCTACAAATTCAAGACCTGGGGCTTTACTGCTCGCGAGGCGCGGCTGGAACCAGGCGCTTGTCGCGAACGTAGAATTCGCGGCCGCGCCAGTGGATGCGCTGAGGAAAGAAACTGGCGACCCACACCACGAACGCGAAGGCGTCGCGCAGCGGCAACAGTTCCAGATGTTTGCGCAAGCCGGTGTCGCCCATGCCGTACACGCCGGTCACCCACGCTGAGATTCCGCGCAGTAACAGATAACCTACCAGCAGGCTAATCACCCACGCGGCAGATGGCGCGAACAGCGCGGCCAGCAACGCCAGCGGCAGCGCTTGTGTGAAAATCAGGCCGAGGTGGCCGAGCGGGCGCGAAAAACGAATGCTTACGTTCCAGCGCAGCTGATGGCGAAAGGCGTCGGAGAGCGTCTGTCGCGGGTACGCGACGGAAACCGGAAACGTGCTGAGCTCGACGCGATGGCCGCGCGCGGCGATGCGATTGCCCAGTTCGTAGTCGTCGGAAAAATGGTCCACCAGCGATTCGAACCCGCCGATTTCGGCCAGGCAAGTTTTGCTAGTGGCCATGGTGGCGCCGAGCGTGAAATTCACCGGAGCAAACAGCCAGGCCACCAGTACGCCGGCGGCAAAGTCTGTGCTGTTGCCGATCGCTTCCAGATTTGCGGCGAGCGAGCCATCGGTAAGGCCGCGATAGAGGCAAGTGACGGCGCCGACGGCGGGATCGCGAAAGGGTGAGGCGATGGCGCGCAAATATTCAGGCGCGACGCGCACGTCGCTGTCGCTGACCGCAAGAATTTCGTGCCGGGCTTCGCGCGCCATGCGGCAAAGCTTGTTCACTTTGTCGCTCGCGCCTAGCGGTTCCGAGCCGACCAGTAGGTTGATGCGGCGCTGCGGAAAATCGCTCGCCAGTTTTGCAATCACGGGAATGGCGGCATCCCGCTCGTCGCTCACGCAGAATATTATTTCGTAATCCGGATAATCCTGGACGCAGAAGCTAGCGTAATTCTCGTAGGTTTCGCGGTCCAGCCCATAAATTGGCTTGAGGATGCTGATGGAAGGAGTGAAATCGGCGGCCAATGCCGCAGCCGCGTCACGGCGCCCAAAAAACCGCAGCGTGGCGACGACAGCCACCACGTAATATGCGAAGGAAGCGAGCACCAGCAGCAGCAGCGCGTCGCGAACAACCGTCCAGGCCATCAGACTCGCTCTGTGGTTCGCGGCGGCGTGTAGCCCACAATCAAAACACCCAGGCCGAGCAGCGCAATGCCCGCCCAGCGCACGGGGGTGACAACTTCGCGCAGGAAAAAATGCCCCAGCAGCGCCACGATCACGTAGGACAGCGAAGAAGCCGGCTGCACAAAACTGAAATCCGCCCAGGAGAGGACCAGAGTGTAGGAAATGAAAAATGCGAGCAGCAAAATCACGCCAAGCCAAACCGGGCCGGAAGCAAACGCCCGCGCGAAGAAATGAAACACGGATGCGGGATCCTGCATGTTCAATGCGCCCACTTTTTTCATGCCGTCGGCCAGAAACACGTCGCCCAGCGGGCCGAACGTTACCATGAACAAAAGAAAAACGTAGGTTTTCAGATGCAGGCCTTGCGAAGACGTCATGCGCCCTGTGATTCGCCCGCCGCTCCGGAAGTTTGCGGCTCCATGGGGGGCGCTGTTACTTGCACCATGGCTTTTTTCTGTACGCCCTTTTTGGCCACCTTGCGGCGGTCGTGGCGCAGCTTCATGAAATCCACGGCTTCGTGGAACAGGCGTTTGCGTTCGTGGGAATCCCACAGGGCTTCGCGCACGATGCGCCAGGCCACGCGGGGACGGAAATAATATTCGTCGTAAAAACGGTTGACCGATTCGACCATGTATTCGCGTGAGAGATGCGGATACTGAAGGTGCGGAAGCTGATGGCCCATATCGTCGGTGATGGCTTCACCGGCAAGGAAGCCTTCGCGCATGCCCTGATCGTAAAGCTCAGTGCCGGGATAGGCGTGCGCCATGGAAACCTGAATCGTCTCGCAATCCAGTTCCTTGGCGTAGTTGATGGTTTTTTCGATGGTCTCTTTGGTTTCGCCGGGCAGGCCGATGATGAAATCGCCGTGCACGTGGATGCCGACTTTCTTGCAGTTCTGCACGAAGGTGCGGCCCATCTCGACGGTGGCGCCCTTTTTCAGATTTTTCAGAATCTGCGGGTCGCCGGATTCAAAGCCGACGATCAGCAGCCGCGCGCCGGCGTCGGCCATGGCCTTGAGCGTCTCGTAATCGCTGTGCACGCGAGCGGTGCAGGACCACTGGAAGCCGACCGGTTTGAATTCCTTGCAGAGCGCCAGCACGCGGTCCTTGCGGATGTTGAAAGTGTCGTCGTCGAAGAAAAATTCCTTCGCTTGCGGAAACATTTTGTGCGCCTGCCTGAATTCGCGCGCTACGTTTTCCACCGAGCGCACGCGCCAAGCGTGGCCGGAAAGCGTCTGCGGCCACAGGCAGAAGGTACAAAGAGCCGGACATCCGCGAGTGGTGTAAAACGAAACGTAAGGATTCAGGAGGAACGGCACATTGTATTTTTCGATGACAAGATGTTTCTGGTAAACCTCGGTGGCGAAAGGCAGCGCGTCCAGTTCGGCCGTCTGCAGCATGGGCCGCTGCGGATTGTGCACGACTTTGCCATCCTTAATGTAGCTGGCGCTCAGAATTTCGGAGAGCGGCTTGCCTTGCGCGAACTCCACGACGGAAATATCGAACTCGCCACGCACCACGAAGTCGATATCCGGGCTCGCCAGCAGGCTCTCGGCGGGCTTGATCTGTACTTGAGGCCCGACAAAACAGATTTTCAGCCCGGGCTTTTTTTCCTTCATGGCCCGCGCCATTTTCAGGTCGCTCCAGAAGCCGACGGTGGAGGTGAAAAGCACGACGAACTCGTAGTCTTGCGCGATTTCGACAACCTGCGCGGGCGTGATGCCGTGCGGAGGGCCATCAAGGAGGCGGCTACCCTCAAGCATGCCGGCGGGATACGTGAGCCATACGGGATACCAGTACGATTCGATCTCGCGCGTGGCGGGCCAACGGGAGCCCGCGCCACCATCAAATTTTTCAAAACTCGGCGGATTCAACAACAACGTTTTCATTACAGACGCCATGTACTGTTACCCCCCTCAGGGCATCCAAAAAAGACGTATAAACTGCTGCCTAGCCTACAACAACCAATTTTACTCGATTTCCGCACTCAGCCCAAGCCATGCTTTTCTCGCGACGTGCTACTGAAACACCTTGGCCAACTGACCGGTAGCGCGCAACAGCGTCAATTGGCTGCGCTGGCGCGCGAAATCCGCGTCCAGGAAAGCCACGAACTTGTCGTTTTCGTCCAGGTGAACCTGCTCGATATCGCGCAGCGTGGCGCGGCCCTCGTCAAATTTGGCCTGCGTCAGCTGCACGGTTTCCTGCGCCAGCTTCAAATCCAACCGTGCGACCTGGTAGGTCGCTTCCAGCTCGCGCACATCGCGCTGTTTCTGCAGCACGTCCTGGCGAACTTCCTGTCGCTTATTTCCCAGTGTCAATTCGGACAGCTGCAATTCGCTTTTGGCCAGGGCCACGTTCGCGCGCGTCTTGGCGGAAAACAGTGGAATGGTAATCTGCACGCCGACGGCTACGTTGTTGCGCTGAAAATGCTGATAGAACTCGGAATAATTGTTGAACTTGCTTAAGATGCTGTATTGCCCGACAAAACCCACGGTGGGCCAGTAGCTGAGACGGGCCCCGCGCAAGATGTGTTGCCGCGCGAGCCTATCGTTTTCGGCTTCCTGAAGACCGCGATCGCTCTGAATCGCGAGGTTGGAAAGCTCGGCTTCCTGCAAATCGCTCGCGAAAGACGGTGCTGCGGTATCCACTTCAATCGCGTCCGTATCGGCAACACCCGTCAGATTGCGGATCTGCTGCGTGAGTGTGTCATCACGACCTTCCAGTTTGATGATGCGCTCCTGCACGCGCGCCGCGGTCAAGTCGCTGCGCGTCACTTCAATCGCCAGTTCTTGGTTCGCCTCCACGCGTTCGCGCGTCACACCCAGAATTTTCTCCGCGCTCACTTGTTCCTTGCGCAGCAGGTCGAGGGAATGCCTCACCTCGGCGAGTTCCAGATAAGCGACCGCTGTGCGCACGATTACGTCATCCCGCGTGCGGTCTATTTCCAGCTTCATGCTCTTGGCATGATCCTCGGCGGCTCGCTGCTGGGCTTTCAGCACGGGATCGAAAATTGACTGGTTGTAATTCAGCTGAAAGACTGCGGGAGGTCCGCCGGCGATGGAAGGAAAGCCATTGGTATAGGCGATGCCAGAACCTGTATAGAGGTTGGGCTGGAAGGCGGAGCGGTCGACGCCCGCTTCGTTCAGCGCGACGGAGTATTGAACACGCGCCAGCGCCAGGTCGCGGCTGTTCTGCAGCGCCAGCGCTACCGCTTCGCGCATGGTGAGCTTGCGCTCGTCCTGTGCGCGCGCCGGAAGCGCGCAACAAAGCAACAGCAGCGCGGCCGGAACCCTCCCCGCCAGCGATTTCAGAATTGACGATTTATTCATAACGCAACGATTCCGTGGGCTGCAATCGCGCAGCGCGATTCGCCGGAAGATATCCGAACAAAAGTCCAGTAGAACAGGATACCAAGAACGCCAGAACCACCGAGACCCACGACACCGGAATGTGCACGCCGGCGCTGGCTAATTCTGGCACGAGGCTGATCACAATATTCAGCACCATGGGAATCGTTACGGCTATCGCGATACCCAGCAGCGCGCCGGTCCCGCTGATTAATAGCGCTTCCATCAGGAACTGATAGAGGATGGCGACGCGCTGCGCGCCGATCGCTTTGCGAATGCCAATCTCACGCGTGCGCTCAGTCACCGTCACCAGCATGATATTCATAATTCCAATGCCACTGATGGTCAGCGCGATCGTGGCGACCAGGATTAACAACACCGTCAGCGCCAGGGAAATCCTGCGCGCGGAATCCAGCAGAGAATCCAGATTTTCCGAAAGATATTCCGCGCCGCGCCGGTGGCGGCTGCTCAATAACTGCCCCACCTGTTTCGTGAGTTCAGGAACGTTTTCCGGACGGTCCGCTTGCACGTAGAGCGTGCGAAGATATTCCTCTCCCGTGTAATATTTCATCAGACCGATGGGCACGATTACGGAATTCCTGGTAACTTCCGTCAAGCCAAACGTGGCGGTTCGTTCATGAAACACGCCAATCACAGTGAAATGCAAATCTCCCAAGCGAATGTCCTTGCCCAACGGATCTTCATCCGGAAACGCTAATTCAGCGAGCTCTCTGGTGACCAAGCAAACTTTGCTGCGCGAATTCATGTCGTCCTGGTCAAAATAGCGTCCGCGCAGGATCAGGAAACGGCGAATGGTCTGAAAATCCTCGGTGACACCCACCAGGCTGACAGGACGGCTGACTCCATTGACGACGAACGTCATCGGCATATCATGCGACCCCGCGGCCACCGCCACGTGAGGGAGTACGGCTTTGACCGCGTCCATATCCGCCAAGTTGATCTCGTCAGCCAGCGTGATGCGTTGCGCATCGCCGGTGTGAACCAGCTCGGCATGAATCATGTTCACGCCCACGCCTTCAATTTGTCCAACAATATAGCGTTTTCCGACCAGAGCGACGGTGACCACCAGCACGATGCAGGCGCTGCCGATGATCACGCCCAACATGGTGAGCATGGCGCGCACTTTATTGCCGCGCAGCTCCTGCAGCGCCAGGCTCCAGGTCTCCGCCCACAGAATGGGGGTTGTCCGCTGCGCGGGCGTAAGCGGAGTCATCACCGGATGAGATGCGGTTTGCAGGGTGCGAGTTTCGAGCGAATCTTTCACGGATTTAGTGCGTGGATTTCGCCAGACGATCCAGCCGCGTCTTGGCGTCCTTGTCGTTAGGATCAAGCTGCAGCGCCGCGCGATACTGCTCGGCGGCTTCGCCGCGTTTTCCTTGCGCTTCGTACACACGGCCCAACCAACCGCGCGCGGCGGAATGCGAGGGCCAATCGCTGCGATCCGACGTGCTGGCCAGATAAGCCTTCAAGTATTTTTCAGCGTCGGCAAGATTCGAATTGGCCAGCGTCAAGGACGCGGCGCGCCAATATCCCAGGCGCGGATCGTTCGGCGCCACCAGCGCAGCGGCTTGAATCGCGGTATCCATGTCCGCGGGCTTATTCTGCTGCTGGAAGAAAGCGATCACTTCTAGATACGCGTCAAGCTTGGCCGGCCTGGCGGCGAGAACTTCGCGATATTCCTTTTCCGCTAGATCAGATTTCTTTGCGCCATCCATATCATAGACGCCGCGCGCCAGATGGCCTTGAACGGGATCGAACGCGGCAATCGCGTCCACTTGCGCCTTGGCTTCATCTTTATTTCCGCCCACGACCCACGGCGCTTGCAAATCGTATTCCTCTAGATCGCGCCGCGCCGAAATGTTCTGAGGATTCAGTTGTACCGCCTCTTCGAATTCCTTCTTTACTTTCCGCGCGTAAGAAAAACTGCGGTCGCGATCCGCTTTGCCGCCGTAGATTGTCCCCAGCCACTGATGATAAACAGAATTTTTGGCGTCCAGAGCGACGGACTTCTCGGCCGCCGCAATCGCATTGTCATAGTCGCGGATTTCGTAATAAGTGCGTCCCAGCCAGTAGTAAGCCTCCGCACTGTTGGGATTTTGCGTGACCGCGGACTGCAGCGTGGTGATCGCCGCGGAATAATTTCCTGCGTTGAACTGACGCTGCGCCGTCTGGATCGGGGCCGAGGCGTCGACGGCGATGGCGCTGGAGAAAGGAAGCAGGCTCGGATCGTTCGGCGTGTGCGTCGCGCCTGTTGCGGCTCGCGCGGTTGGAGTTGACGCACTAAGTAGCAGGAATGCCGCCGCGCCACAGGCCGCGCGAAGCAGATTCGCAATCCTCGCTCTACTTCTACCACTGGCGTGCCTCATTCTCATTTAGCCTCCGCGGCTCGCACCTTCATACCATCGCGCAAATCCACGTCTCCGGGCAGCGCCACTTTGTCTCCCTGGGCCAGCCCGGCAAGCACCTCATATTTATCGGCGCCCGCGACTCCCACCTTGATATCCCGCCTGTGCACCGCGTCGCCGTCGTAAGCGAGCACGAAATGTTGTCCTTGGTCGTAACGTACCGCGCCCCGCGGTATCACCAGCACGCCGCGCTGTTCGTGAACCAGAATGCGCACTTCCACGTTCACGTTCGGCAGCAGCTCTACTTTGTCGTTATCCACCGAACAGAGCACCTCGCCCACACTGCGCGAGCCGCGCGCCACCACCTGCTTGGGTACCTGCTCAACTTTGCCGTTCCATATGCGGTTCGGCATCGCGTCCCACAATACCTGCACGCCCTGATTCTGGCCGAGCGGACCCAGGTCCGGTTCATCCACGAACGCGCGTACGCGCACATGGCGCAGGTCCGCCATTTCCGCCAGCACGTCGCCCAACTTCACAAAATCACCCTTGCGCACCGGCAGAGAATAGAGCGTGCCATCGGCCGGAGCGATTACGGTGGCCGAGCGAACTTTTTCTTCCAGCGCGGCTACCAGGTCCTGCTGCTGCTTCAGGCGCAGGCTGGCGCTCTCCACAGTTACGGAAGTGCGCTGCTCGAGCGCCGCCTTCTTCTGCTGATAGATTTGCAAATTCGCGCGCGCGGTGGCGAGCGCCGTCTGGTTCTGCGCGACTTCTTCCTGCGTGGCCGCGCCCTTGGCCACCAGCTGCGCCAGGGCCTGTTGCGTTCTCTCGAGGCTTGCGACCTGTGTTTCCGCGTTCTGCAGATTTCCCGCCAGCTGCGCTACTTCATCCGGAGGCCCGCCGGAGTGCGCGTTGCGCAATTCCATTTGTGCCGCAAGCAAATCGGCGCGGGCTTGGGAGAGTTGCGCGCGCACATCGGCGGCGTCTAAGGTCAAGATCAGCTGACCTTTGTGGATGGACTGCCCTTCGCCAGTTTTCACGTCCGCGACAAACGTGGGAAATTGCGCGCGCGCCACCGTGGGTGAAATTGGCTCCACTTTGCCGTTGCCGGTGATGGACGCGGTCAAATCCTCGCGCGTAACGCTTACAATCTGCACTTGCGGCGCCGGCCCGCGCTCTGCCAACACAATCAGCAGCACGACGCCCAAAGCCACGGCGAGGCTGGCAATCACCCATTTTGGTTTGTTGTTGGCCGGCATCTAATTTCACGCACCGCTAGGACGCAGGCTTCCCCCGAAGCTGTAAAATTGTAGCAGACCCTTTCCCGGCTTGCCCGCGCAAACACCGCAAGATTGCCACGGCTCGGATCCCTGCGGACGCTACGCGGGGCCTGTATAAATGACGAGTTGCGCCGGACCACAGCATTCGCTTCATGCTAGAATCCCGCTATGAGCGAGCCACAACATAATCAGCACTCCGCGCACGGCGCCCAGACCAAGCCGGGCGAAAAGCCGCCCGCGAAGATCCATCGCGTATGTATTGGATGCAACAACATGTTCGAAGTGACAATGGAAAACTACGAAGCCAAGCACTGCTCGGTCTGCCACAAAGGCTAGCGGGCAAATAAACACTGCAGCTGCGTCGTCTTTGGCGCGCTGCCGGCACAAATCCCTCACGATTCTGTCGCGCCGAATTTCACTTTCTCACGTCTAAGCTGCCAGACGGGGTGGCACGCGCCGCGGATGCGCTATCCGGCGTCGCGCGCGCTCGTAGAGCACCAGCGCTGCTTCCCCGTAAATGCTAGAATTCCCAATCGGATGAGCGCCGACTCCTTAATTCACGTTCACGAGCTCTCGAAGCACTTCCGCACCTTCAAGCGGCGCGAAGGCGTGTGGGGCTCGATCCAAAATCTCTTCGTTCGCGATTACCGCACCGTGGCCGCGGTGGATCGCGTCGGATTTACCATCGAGCGCGGCGAAATGGTCGGCTACATCGGACCCAACGGCGCGGGAAAATCCACCACCATCAAGATGCTCACCGGGATTCTGGTCCCCACCAGCGGCGAAATCCGCATCAATGGCTACGTTCCCTACCGCCAGCGCCGCCAGTATGTGAAAACCATCGGCGTGGTGTTTGGCCAGCGCACCCAGCTGTGGTGGGACATCGCGGTGATCGAATCCTTCAAGCTGTTGCGGCGCATCTACGACGTGTCGCAGCGTGATTTCGATGCGCGCATGGAGCACTTCGATGCCATCCTGAATATTCGCGATTACCTGCATACCCCGGTGCGCAAGCTTTCGCTCGGCGAACGCATGCGCTGCGATCTGGCCGCCGCGCTGCTGCACAATCCGCCACTGCTGTTCCTGGACGAGCCGACGATTGGCCTCGACGTGGTCGCCAAAGACCACATCCGCCATTTTCTGCGCGCCATCAATCGCGAATTCCGCACTACCGTGCTGCTGACCACCCACGACCTCGACGACATCGAGGAACTCTGCCGCCGGATTATGATTATTGACCACGGCAAAGTCCTGTACGACGGGCATCTGGCGCAGCTGAAACAGCAACTGCTGCGCACCAAGCAGATCAAATTCGTGTTGAAGGACCGCACGCAAGCGGACTGCCTGGACGCTTTCTCGCGCGATGCCTTGGAAGTAGATCAAGTGGACGAATTGACCTATCGCATCCGCTTCGACCGCGTGAAAGTTTCCACATCTGATCTGATTCGGAAGATCCTGGACGCAGTGGAAGTACGCGACCTGCTCATTGAAGACGAGCCAATCGAAGAAATCATCAAACGCATCTACGCCGGCGAAGCGCATCTTGAGGTGAGCGTGTGAGCAGCTGGGTGCAAACGCTGGTGCCCTACGCCGAATTTTCGCGGGTGGGATTCGTCAACATCCTCGCATTCCGGCTGCGCTACTTCACCGGGATTATCACCTACTTCCTGAACGTCACCGTATACTACTTTATCTGGAGCGCGGTGTACCGTGGCGGCATCGCCATCGCGGGATACAACCTGGCGCAGATGATCACGTACGTCAGCGTTGGCTGGATGATTCGCTCGTTCTACTGGAACACGATTGACCAGGAAATGGCGTACGAGGTGATTGAAGGCAAGATCGCCATGGACCTGATCAAGCCGGTTTCCGTGCAGTGGATGTGGATTTCGCGCGCGATCGGCGAATCGGCGTTTCGCCTAGGGTTGCTGACGCTGCCGACGGCTGTCGTGGTGGCGCTGGTCTTTCCCGTGCAAGGCCCGGTGTCCCGCGAGAATTTTCTGCTGTTCCTGGTGGCAGTGCTGGGTAGTTTTTTCCTGATGGCCGCGATCAATTTCATGATCGGCACGTGCGCGATCCCACTGAAATCCATCCTGGCGCTGATTCGCGCGAAATACTGGCTGATTGAGCTGCTCTCCGGGCTACTGATTCCCATGTCATTTTTTCCGGAGCGGGCGCAACAAGTGCTCGCGTGGCTGCCGTTTGAGCATATCGCCTACACGCCGCTGCAAATTTATCTGGGCAAGCTGGACCGCGCGGCAATGTTGCGTGCGCTGGGGATTCAGTGGCTGTGGGTGATCGTGCTGTTGTGGCTCGCGCATGTGTGGTGGGAGCGAGCCTCGCAGAAAATCACAATTCACGGAGGGTAGATCGTAACGCCGGCGTTTCTTCCTGATTTCGAATCTAAACCTGCCGGCGATACACCGCCGCGACGCAAATCATGCCAGCGACAACGCCCAGCACGGAAAAATCAGGCATCAGCGGCATAATCGCCGCGATGCAGCGGCATTTCTTCCTGTTCTTCGATTATTTCTCGCAGTATGCCAAAGTGCGCGTCAGCTATCGCGGCGATTTCTTCATCAGCCTCGCGACCAGCTTTGCCGCCACGATGTTTTCACTTAGTTTCGTCGTCGTCCTGTTCAATAAAGTGCCGCAGCTTGCGGGCTGGCACTTCGAAGAAGTGCTGTTCCTCTACGGCTTTTCGCTAATTCCCTACGGCATCTTCAATGTCGTCAGCCTGAACCTCTACGATTTCGGGAACAATTACATTATCGAGGGAAAATTCGATCGCGTGCTGCTGCGGCCAATTTCCTCACTCTTCCAAGTGCTGTTCGAAACTTTCCGCATCGAATCGCTGCAGGAAGTCGCGACCGGCGTTTTCTGCATGTGGTGGGCGACACGCCACCTGGGTCTGGTGTGGACTGGGAGGAAATTTGCCATGCTACTGTTCTTTGGCCTCTGCGCCGGCATCATCTATATATCGGTCTTCCTCATCCTCAGCACGGTATCGTTCTGGTTCGAAGACCGCATCGGCGTGCACCCGCCCGTGTGGAACGTGATCGCTTTCGGCCGCTACCCTCTTTCGATTTACAGCGGGGTGGTGCAATTTTTTCTCTGTTGGATCGTTCCCTTCGGACTGGCCTCGTTCTATCCCAGCGTGCGCATGCTCGGCCGTACGATTTCACCGCAATACGCCCCGCTGGTGCCGGTCGTCGCCGTGGTGTTCCTCACCATAGCAATCTCACTCTGGAATTTCGGTACGCGTCACTACTCTTCCACGGGCAGCTAGCCCTGATAGCAGCCGCGCGACTCTCCCGCACGCCAGTGAAACACTGGACCGTCTGATCTCGTAACATCTCTAGGAGTTCTCATGCGCTCGTTCAGCTGCATCGCAATCGTCATACTCGCTCTGCTGTCGGCCGCCTCCGGATATATTGGCAACGCCATCGGCCCAGGAGTTTTGCATCCCGCAAATCACAATCCGGAGCGCGTAGAGGAAACCGAACAAACATGGGAGCGCACAAGCGCCGTGAAAACAGATCTCACCGTGCGCGCGAACGACGGCGTCGAACTGCGCGGCTGGAAAGTCGTGCCGCCATCAGCCAATGGCGATTGGGTGCTGCTCTTTCACGGCGTCTCCGACAATCGCACCGGCGATCTGGGCCACGCGGAATTTCTTCTCCGTCACGGGTACAGCGTCGTGATGATGGATTCGCGTGCCCACGGAAAAAGCGGTGGCGACATGGCCACCTACGGCTGGAAAGAACGCTACGACACGGTGGCGATCACCGATGCGCTGTACGCTAGCGAAAAAGTTCGCCATCTTTTGGCGCACGGAGTTTCCATGGGCGCCGCGATCGCGCTGCAGTCCGCAGCCGTCGAGCCGCGCATCGCCGCGGTTTCCGCCGAGGATCCGTTTGCAAGTCTTCGTGAAGTCAGCTACGACTACGCGGGGCTGGATGTGAGCCCGTTCATCGGCAAGACGCTCTTGCGCCCCGCTTCGATTTTCGCGATGCGCGCGGTAGCCAGAACAGGCGGCTTCGATCCCGACGCAGTCTCGCCCCAAAAGGCCGTGGCGCAACGCCCGTTCCCGGTCCTGCTGATTTGCGGTGCGAATGATCACAGAATTCCCTGCCGCCACGCCGAAGCCATTTACGATGCAGCGACGGGACCGAAAGAGCTGTGGGTTGTGCAAGGAGCGGGACACGCCTCCGCCTTGGGGCAAGCGCCGGCCGATTACGAAAACCGGGTGGTCAGATTCTTCGAGAAGTATCGAGGCAATCCCTGAGGCGCCGCCTAATCAGGAAACTTTCAAAATCAGAATAACGCGGTCATCTTCGTGCGTGCCGCCGCGCGAGAATGTGTCGACTGTGGTCATCACCGCTTGCACAATATCCTGCGCCGGCAGGTGGCGCTCGCGCGTCACCAGGTCTACCAGGCGCTGCGTCCCGAATTCTTCTTCCGAGGAATTATTCGCCTCAGTGATGCCGTCGGTGCAGAAAACCACCACGTCACCCGGATGCAGCTTGACATGCCCGCGTTCGTAGCGCACACCCGCGAACAACCCCACCACCATGCCGCCCTCGGTGAGATATTCCACGTCGCCATTCACGCGCACCACGGCGGGCTGCACGTGCCCGGCATTCACGTAATGCAAGGTGCGCCGCGGCTGATCCAGCAAGCCCACGAACATGGTCATGAACTTCTGCCCGCGTGTATCGGCCAGCATCATGTCGTTCAACGATTCCACCAGACGCTCCAGCGAATGCAAATGCGCCAGCAGCGCGTGCAGCGTTGCCTGCAGGTTGGCCATCACCATTGCCGAACCGACGCCCTTGCCTTCCACGTCCGCCACCACGGTAAGAATCGTATCCGGCGCGAGCGCAATGAAATCGTAATAGTCGCCGCCAACTTCCAGCGATGGCCGGTGCGCCACGCCAATTTCAAATCCGTCGAGCAACGGCGGGCGCTCCGGCAGCAGCCCCAACTGAATGCTGCGCGCCAGAGCCAGATCGCGCTCCATGCGCTGCTTGTGCAGCAAATCGCGGTGCAGCTGCGCGTTTTCCAGAGCCAGCGCCACGTGATCGGAAATCGCGCGCAGCAGGTTTTCATCCGCGTGAGTGAATGGACCGGATTTCTTGTTCAGCAGCTGCAGCACGCCGATGGGCTCGCCGCTCTTGCTGCGAATCGGCAGGCACAGCAGCGACTTGGTGCGGAAGCCGAGCCGTACATCCACTTCCGATTCAAATCGCGGATCGGCGTAAGCATCTTCCAGGTTCACGGTTTCGCCGTGCTCCGCTACCCAGCCGGCAATCCCGCGGTTGATAGGCAGCCGAATTTCGTGCTGGTCGAGGCCCAGGCCGACGAGCGACCAGATTTCGCCGCGCTCGCGGTCCACCAGGAACACGGTGCCGCGCTCGGCGCCTGTATGCCGCGTGGTCAGCTGCAAAATAATGCTCAGAAGCTCGGCAAGATCCAGCGTGGAATTCAGCCGCTTGGTAGCTTCCACGATCGTGGAAAGCTCAATTACCGCATGACGGCGCTCGCTGCTCTCGAGCGCCACTTCCGCATAACGCCGGAAAAGTTCCAGCCAGCCGCGCGATTTGGGATCGAGCGGTCCCTTCGGCCACGCTTCCAAAATTCCCACCGGGTGCGCGCCGTGCCCTAGCACCCACGTGCAACCGTTGCCGTTTGCGCCCGAATCTTTCCCCTGCAGAACTCGCTCGATGCGCGCCGCATCCGCCTTGGGCAGCTCGCCGCTTTCCTGCCACACCGACGGCAACCCGCCCACCACGCGCCACAATCGCGCCCCTTCCAATCGCCCCGGCGCCGCCAATACGCATACCATTTGCGCCGCAAGTTCCCCGGGTTCGCTTTCCGGATTGAGCGTCGCCACTACCTGCTCGAGCGTCTCAAGCGGCAATCCTTCTTCGCTGGGCTGAGCGGCTTTGCGTTTCACGACGCGTTACCTTTGTATTGGATCACCAGGATGGTGATGTCGTCGGACTGCGCGGCGCCCTCGGTGAACACGCGCATCCCTTCACGGATGGCATCGCCGAGTTGCGTGACGTCCTCACCGGTAAAGTCTTCCACGATCTGGCGCAGCCGGAACTCTTCGAACAATTCATTGCGCGTGTTCGTCGCTTCCGAAACGCCGTCTGTATAGATGACCAAAAAATCGCCAGGTTCGAATTGCACGCGCGCGCTCTGGTATTCGGCTTCGGAGAACATGCCCACGGGGAAATTCGCGGAGCCCAGGCCTTCGAGGCCGCCCGCCTTGCGTTTCAGCAGCGGCGGCACGTGCCCGGCATTCACGTACTCGAAGCGGCCAAGTTTATCCAGAATGCCGTAGAACACTGTGGCGTAGCGATCTTCGCCCGTACGCTCGCACAAATATTGATTCACGCGCGAGAAAACTCCCGGGAGCGAAATATCCATCGCGGCGGTGGTGAAGAAGACGCCTTGCAGCAAAGTGGCTAGCAGCGCGGCCGTAACGCCCTTGCCCGAAATGTCGCCGACAAAAAATCCGTGCCTCCCTCCGCCAAGCGCGATCACGTCGAAGCAATCGCCACCGACGGAATGGCAGGAAAGCGTCGAACCAGCCACGGCTACATCGGGCAAATTCGGCAGCGATTTCGGCAGGAGCTGCTTCTGAATCTGGCTCGCTATTTCAATCTCATGGTCCAGGCGCTGCTTCGCACGGGAAGATGCAAACAAGCGGGCGTTTTCAACCACGGTCGCCGCCTCTCGCGCCAGCGTGCGCAATACCTCGCGGTCCAGGTCGGAAAACGCGCTGGACGGCACGTGGCTATCCAGGTACAGCACACCGAGCAATTCGCCCTGGCGCGTGGAAATCGTCGCGTCCAGCGTTTCGATCACCGGCAGCTTATCCACCGGAATCGCAATCACCGTGTGCAGCTCTAGCCGCGCGACGCTTTCCTGCTGGCTCATCCCGCCATCTTCGCCCGTGTCGCTGACGATCAATTCGCGACGCGTCTGCGCCACGCGCTTTACTACGGATTGCGAAACCTGCAGCTGGTCCGGGCGCAAAGTTCGCCGCTGCGCATCGCGCGCCACGATCATCTGCAATTCGTGCGATTCGTTCGCCAGCAGCAGCACGCCGCGTTCGGTGCGCGTCACTTGAATGGCCGCGTCCACCACGGCTGTGAGCACGTCTTCCAACGAAAGCCCCGTGCCCAGCGTGCGCGCCACTTCCAGCAGCACGCCAAGGTGGTACAGTTCGCGCGAGCCGGAATGCGTTGGCGCCGGCGCCTCTACCCGCTCCACCAATTCCTCGATCGTCGCGCCCTCGCCCAGGAATTGAAGCTTGTAGGAATCCGCCATGCCGAAATCCACCTGGTCCTTCGGCTGCAGCTCGTGCTTGATCACTTTCTGGCCGTTGACGAACGTTCCGTGTCGGCTGCCCATGTCTTCCAGGACCATGTTGCCGTTGACGGAAAGTATCTGCGCCTGCTCGCGGCTGATGCGGCTGTCGCGCAGGGTCAGTTCGTTGCCGGCTTGTCGTCCTATGCGGAACGGCGTGGTGGTGATGGCGACTTCGCGGCGAACACCATTCGGTTCTATTACAACCAGTCGTGCGGTACGTGGCATCGGTTTTAGTTGCTTTCTCGGGGGCCGGCAAAGCAAGAGCTCGCCCAGGAGCGGCTTCGCTGGCACCGCACATGGTAGGTAAACTCGCGTCCGAAGTAAATAGCTGCCGCCGATTTGCGGACCTTTTCCCGGGGCCACGCAGGATAACGCCGGGCCCTGCTGTTGCCGTGGTTTCTCCGCCCATGTAGAATTCACTGCGGTCTGAAGAAACTGCGTTTTTTGGCCGCAAGAAGGGCTCTGCGCGGGGCGCCCTGGCGAATATCTGCCGTCCGGGCTGCTCGAAACGAATCGGGAGACTTGATGATCAAAGCTGTTGCCGCCGCGGGATTGATCGCGGCGCTTATGCTCACCGCGCCTGCATCTGAAAAAGAATGCGGGCGCGTTGAAGATGCCGGCCGGGTGATGAAGGAGATCATGAACATCCCGGACGACATTCCGCGGAGCGTTATCGGTAAGGCGGAATGTGTGGTGGTTCTGCCTTCGGTGGTGAAATTAGCGTTCGTTCTGGGCGCGAGCTATGGACGAGGCCTGATGACCTGCCGCAGCGGCCCCAATTTCAAGGGGCCGTGGGGCGCGCCGACGATGATGGCTCTTGAAGGCGGCAGTTTCGGCGTGCAGCTGGGTGGCCAGGCCACGGATTTTGTGCTGCTGCTGATGAACGACCGCGCCGCCAGCAGTATTCTGACAAGCAAGGTGAAATTGGGAGCCGATGCTTCGGTAGCGGCGGGTCCGGTGGGGCGGAACGTTACGGCCGAAACTGATGTAAGGATGCATGCCGAGGTGTTTTCTTATTCGCGGGCGCGCGGGCTCTTCGCGGGGATTTCGCTGGCTGGGTCCACGCTGCGCCCCGACAACAGCGCAAACACAGTTCTGTACGGGAAACCCGTGGACGCGATGGGCGTGGTGCTCTTTGGCAAAGAGCCTGCGCCGGATTGCGCCAAATTGCTGATCGCCACGCTGAACCAGAAATCGCCGAAGAATCTTTCGGGGGATTGAATAGCGCGTCCCACGGCGCGCAATTGCGGGATGTGCGGTAACAAGCCGTGAATTTTGGCAGAACTCTTACGCTTCATTTTCTTGCTGCGGTAATCTTGTCCGCTCTCGTCGCCGTTTCCTCTCCGCCGGCCGCCGCGCAATCAGGTTCCACCGCCTCCGTCACTTCCTACCAACTTGACGTCGATGCCGCCAAACAGTGGCTGGACACCAAAATTGATCTGCGCGCCGGAGAAAAGCTGCGCTTCACCGCCACGGGAACCATCGCCTATCCCGCGGACAAAAAACATCCCGACGGCCGATCGTTCGGGCCAGATGGCCTCGCGCGCGGCTTCGGGGATTTGATCCACGAGTACGCTGTGAGTAACGCAGACCACGGCTCACTGATCGGGCGCCTCGGCGACGATAATATTGCGCAACCATTCGCCATTGGCGCGAGCACGGATTATGAAGCGCCGGTAGCGGGCCGCCTGTTCCTGGGAATCAATCAGAGTTTGCGCGACGCGGAGTTCGCGAAAGGAAATTTTCAAGTGAAAATCGCGGTGCTCAATCCGGGACTGAGCACCGCCGCCGCGATGGCCATCGGCGGGCCGCCAGAAACGCCGGTGCTAGGGATTACTCCGGCGCTTCTGCGAAAAATTCCGCGGCGAGTTTCCGACCCGCAGGGCAAGCCCGGAGACATGGTCAACATCCTGCTCGTGGGCACGCAAGAGCAAGTGTTGCAAGTCTTTACCAGAGCCGGTTGGGTGCGCGTGGACCGCTCCGTGCAAGACGCCGTCATGAACGCAGTGATTGACTCGCTCGAGAAAAAAGATTACCTCACCATGCCGATGAGCACGCTCTACCTCTTCGACCACCCACAAGATTACGGATTCGCGCACGCCGAGCCGGTGCGCGTAGCGATGTCCCGCAATCACCTGCGCGTCTGGAAATCGCCCTACGTCCTGGACGGCCGCCCGCTCTGGTGCGTCGCCGCCACCCACGATATCGGCTTCGAGCGCGACGAACGCAACAACAGCGTGACCCACAAAATTGACCAGGCTATCGACGGCGAACGCGAGTATGTCAACGACACGCTCTCGCGTACCGGCCTGGTGATCGAGCGCACCCACGTGACGCCCGCCGATCCTCTCACCGATGCCAACACCGCGACCGGCGGCAGCTTCCACTCCGACGGCCACATCTTGGTTCTAGTGCTGAACGACGCCAACGCCACTGGCAAGAGCAACTGACCGTTCGGTTCGGAGCGCGATGCAATCACGCCAATTCTGAATTCGTTCGTTCCGCTTTGTGAACGCCGAAGCGAAATAGGCCGGAGAGCTCGAGAATGCCGGGGATGCGGCTTGTCTTACTCAGGAAGCCCGAGTCCGATAGGGGGATCGAAGCTCGCCGATCCGGCAGTCCAGCATTCAGGCGAATGCGCTCCGGATCACCAAACGCGCGGCCACATCTCGCGCCTGGCAAAGGCATTGCCTCGGCGCATTGTTTCGCCTATGATGGTGGCCCCGCCCTCAAGGACCCCCTATGACCGGGCTATTCTCCAGTTTTTTCGATCTGCGTGACAATCCCTTCCGTGCCAATCCCGACCCGCGCTATTTGTTTCTCACCCAGCAAACGAAAGAAAATCTGGACCAGATCATCGAAGGAATTCGCACGCGCAAAGGATTGCTCCTGCTTACCGGCGAAGTCGGGACGGGCAAGACTGTCTTGCTGAATCGCCTGATGGAGTGGCTGGAGCAGCAGCGCATCCCCAAAGCATTCATTTTTAATTCGCATTTGAAGGCCGACGAGCTCCTGGATTTGGTTCTGGCGGATTTCGGTGTTCCATTCAACGCAAATCGCGGTACGCCGCTGGCGCACCTGCACAGCTGGCTGCAGGACCGTTGCTGCGCGGGGCCGTCCCCGGTGTTGTTCGTGGACGAAGCGCAAGGGCTGACGCTGCGCACGCTGGAAGAGCTGCGCATGCTTTTGAATCTACAGACCGCTCAGGGCAGCCTGTTGCAGATCGTTCTTTGCGGCCAGCCGGAATTCGAGCAAACTCTGAAGCGTCCCGAGCTGCGGCAGTTGCGCCAGCGCATCGCGCTGCGTTGCCGCACCGCGCCGCTGACGCTGGAGGAAACTCAGAATTACATTGAAGCGCGCCTACGCATCGCGGGTGGCTCGGGTGCCGCGGTCTTCCATCCGGAAGCGGTAGAGGCGCTGTTGCTTTACTCGCGCGGACTGCCGCGCGTGCTCAATGCACTTTGCGAGCAGTCCCTGATGCGAGCCGCGCGCGAGAAAATCCGCCCCGTGCCCGGACGTATCGTCGGTGCAGCCGCCCGCGAACTGCAGTATGACGAAATCAGGCCGTTCACGCCGCATTTCGCTGCGGATGATACGGTTTTTTCAGCGCTGCTGCAGGACGCGCCGGGCTTCGCGCCAGCTCCGGAATTTTTCTCGGCCGCCCCGCTCGCGCAAGACCCGCCGCTCGATAGCAAGGCGTCCGACATACCGCGCCGCGAGCCACTTCGTCTCGCTGCGGCCGCCGCAGCGGGCGCGTCCGCAAGCACGTCGGGCGTTCACTCTGTCCCTCGTGCGCCCGCACGTGAACCCGGTCCCGGCGCGCCACGAATTTCGCCCGCCCCCATCGCGTTCCCTTCGCCGAGTCAAAGGCAGTCGGCGTCGACACCGGCTGCAAACGAAATTATTGAAAGTCTCGCTTCGGCGCCCAAGACTGCGGCGCCGATCGAGAATCGAGTCGTTGCGCGTACGACCGTCCCACGCGTCGTCGCGCCACTTCCCATCGCGCGGAAGCAAGCGGCGAAACAAGAAAATGAATTTCGCAAGCGCTGGAGAAACCGATACATCTCGGTGACAAATAGCATCCAATCCGCGCTGTCCGCGACCGCGCTGGTATCGCGCGTCCGGCTCGCGCAAGTGCAAACGCGCGCTGTTGCAGCTTTTAGGTCTGTTTCCGGGCCGTTGTCAGCGTGGCGAAATAAGAACTGGAACGTCAGCACGATCAACTCCAAGTGGCGCGCTTTGGCATCATCGTGCCTGCATTGGCTGCGAGCGCCGTCCCACGCAACGAAGCGCCAGCACGCGTTGCCAAAGTCCCATGCACCCGCGCCACAGACCGGGTCGTCCGCGCGCCTTCGGGCAATACTGCCTGTGGGGAGTCATCGGTTGCCTCGTGCTGCCCGCTCGCAGTTCATCCGCGGCCCTGAAAAAGCTCCGCGGGTGGCCGCCTTCATCTTGCAGTGGCTTCAGGAGCCGAGCCCCTTCATGCGGGCACGCAAGTCACCGCGCACATCCAGTACCCACCTGACTTAATTCGTTGCCAGGCGACCCATTGTCAGCAGTCACGCACTTTCAACGCTGGTTCGCGCCACGTTGACGTCCTCGGGACCACGACCTATTATGGCGTTGCCCGAATCCCAGGAGACGCCTCGTGAAATTCAGCCGACTTGCGTTGCTGCTCTTTTTTTCGATTACTGTGCTGGCTGCTTCGGATTCTCCGGACACGCGCGAAATCACGGATCCTAAGTCTGTCGTCTCGACTCCCGCGATGGGGTCTGTGCCGATCCCCGTGGACGATCTTTTTTACACGCGTTCGGTCGACGGCGGCGCCTGGTCCCCGGACGGCAAGCAAGTCGTCTTTGCCACGAACCTCACCGGCCGCAATAATCTATGGAAAGTAAGCGCCGCGGGCGGCTGGCCCATCCAGTTGAGCCAATCCGACGATCGCCAGTCCGGCGCCACATGGTCTCCGGATGGAAAATGGATCGTCTTTCAATCCGATCAGGCGGGCGGCGAAATTTACGATCTTTTCGCGATTCCGAGCGACGGCGGCGAAGTCGTGAACCTGACCAGCAGTCCGGAAATTTCCGAAACCAGCGCGGTGTGGTCGCACGACGGCAAAAGTATCGCATTCGCCTACAAGCCCAAGACGGCTTCCGCCATCGATATTGCCGTCCTCGACTGGAAAACGCGCGCCGTACGCAACCTGACGCAGGAAAAGACCGCGAACCACCCGTGGAACAACGCCATCTGGAGCCCGGATGGAAAATTTATCTACGCCACGCGCTTCAATGCCGGCTTCACCGATTCGGATGCGTTCCGTATTGACGCTGCGACAGGCGCACAGGAAAATTTGTCGCCGCATGAAGGCGATCATCGCACCATGGCCTCTTCCATTTCGCCCGACGGCACTATGCTGCTCGTTGCTTCGGACCGGCCCGGCGGCTACAGCAACATCGCCGAAATTGCTATCGCCACCAAGAAACTGACATGGGTCACGGATCTGAAGTGGGAAGCGAACGCAGGTGACTTCTCGCCCGATGGCAAGCAATTTACCTACGTCGTCAACGAAGACGGTCGGACGGACGCTTATCTTGCCGACACCGCCACGCGCCACGGCGTCAAAATTAATTTGCCCGCTGGACTGAACAGCTACGCCGGAAATCCTTCGCCGTTCGCGCACATGGGCGCGCGACTGCTGGTTTCGCACCAGAGCTCCACGCGATCCGGCGACCTGTGGGTTTACGACATCGCGCAGAAAACGCCGCGCCAGCTGACTTTTTCTGCCGTCGCCAGCATCACTGCAGCGAAAATTCCGCCCTCGCAGCTGGTGCATTATAAAAGCTTCGACGGAAAAATCATCAGCGCCTTCGTCTGGGTGCCGTTCAATTTGAAGCGCGACGGGACGAATCCCGCGATCGTGCTGCCGCACGGCGGGCCCACCGGACAGACCGTCGATTTTTTTAATCGCACCGTCGTCGCTCTCGCCACACGCGGTTATATCTGCATCGCGCCCAACGTCCGCGGTTCCACCGGCTACGGCATGGATTTTCAGCAGGCCAACGTGAAAGACCTGGGCGGCGGCGACTTGCAGGACGAAATCTACGGCGTGAAATTCCTGGAAGCGACCGGTTACGTGGACTCGAAGAAAATCGGCATCACGGGCGGCTCCTACGGCGGCTACATGACCCTGATGGCCATCGGCAAAGCGCCGGACCTCTGGGCCGCCGCCGTGGAGGAATACGGCATCATCAACTGGCTCACCATGCTGCAGCACGAAGACCCCTTCCTGCAGCAATACGAAAAATCCCTGCTCGGCGACCCGGAAATAGATCGCTCGGTTTATGACGCCGATTCGCCGCTCACTTACATTAAGAACGTCAAGGCGCCGCTACTGGTGCTGCAGGGCGACAACGACATCCGCGTGCCCAAGGAAGAAGCCGAGCAGGTGGTGAAAACCCTGAAGGACGCCGGCAAAACCGTGGACGCGCATTACTACTCGAACGAGGGCCATGGATTCGCCAAGCGCGAAAACCAGATTGACGCGATTCGCCGCACCATTGATTGGTTTGACCGCTACCTAAAGGGCGCGAAGTAACGTCTAAGCGGGCAGAAGCAGCCAGGGGTGCCAACGTGGAGTTTCTGCCGCACGGTTTCGCCGTCGCTGTTTGTGCCATGCTGCTCGCATTTGCGCCGGGGCCTGGGCAGCAACCCGCGCGCCGCGAATCCGCGCCGAACTCCGCCACGAAAAACCCACTCGCCATCACTCACGTCACAATCGTCAATCCGCACGGCCCGCCGCAGAATGACATGACCGTGGCCGTCTCGGGCGGCGTGATCGAATGGATCGGCAACGCAGACGACGGCGAACGCCCCGCGCACAAAGATGAATTGCAATTCGACGCGCGCGGAAAATTCCTGATCCCTGGCTTGTGGGACATGCACACGCACGTCGCCGGAATCAGCGCCGACCCTGCCTGGTCGAAAAACGTTCTGCTCCCGCTGCTCGTCGCGAATGGGATCACCGCCATACGTGACATGGGCGGCGACCTCCGAGCGCTGCAGGAATGGCGCCGCGAAATTGCAGCCGGCGCGCTGCTGGGTCCGCAAATTGTGGCCGCTGGACCGATGCTGGTGCCCGCGCCGTCACCGGGCAAGGCAAAATCCACGGACCCGTCGATCATGCAAATCGGCACCGCCGAAGAAGCCCGCGCGGCAGTCGATCAACTGCAAAAAAAGGGCGCCGACTTCATCAAAGTAATCCAACTCTCGCGTGAAGCTTATTTCGCAGTCGCCGCAGAATCGAAAAAAGACGGCATCACCTTTGTCGGCCACATTCCCAGTGACGTCACCGCCAGCGAAGCCTCCGCGGCCGGCCAGAAAAGCATCGAGCACATCATCTATAGCTCACTTGCGCTGGATTGCTCGAGCGAAGAGGCAGACCTGCGCCGCCGCTTGCAGGAAGCTGCCGCGAAAGCAGATCGCTCCGACGCCGCCGTGTACGACGAAGCAGACAAAACTTTTTCGCCCGCGAAAGCCGCCGCGCTGTGGGCCGCCTTGGTTCGCAACGGCACCTGGGTTACGCCCACGCTCTACTCAATTTCGACGCTGGCTCACGTGCTGCAGCTTTCGCCCGACGACCCGCTCCTGGCCTTTGTTCCGCACGCGCTGCAAAAACAGTGGCGCCCCGGAGGCGCGCCTTCGCAAAAGGAATTGGCGGATGCTGCCTGGTGGGAACGCCAGTATGAAAACGACCGCAAACTGACGGGCGAAATGCATCGCGCGGGAGTTCACTTGCTGGCTGGAAGCGACTCGCTCGATCGCTACGTTTTGCCCGGCAGCAGCCTGCATTACGAGTTCACGGAATTAGTCGCGGCAGGACTCACGCCGCAGGAAGCCCTGCAAACAGCCACAGAAAATCCCGCGGAATTCTTCAGCCGAAAAGATATCGGTACAATCGCCGCAGGCCAACGGGCCGACATGGTTTTGCTGGACGGCGATCCAACGCGGAAAATTGAGAACACGCAGAAAATCTCAGGTGTCGTCCTGGCGGGACAATTTCTACCGCGCAAGGACCTCGACGTGCTGCTGGAAAAGGCCCGTGCCGCAGCAGCGGCATGGCCAGAGAATAGTCCGCAGCAATCGCAACAATAATTACATCAGGCCAGCGAAACGCCAGAGGCCGGCCGCGGCGCCGCTGACTTCGGCAAACGCGCCTGGCTATCCCACGCATCGCTCAACCGGCGAATGGTTTCGCGCAAGCGCACCGCCAGGTCTACCACGGTCTGCAGCCGCTGCGCATCCGCGGCCGGCAATCGCACGCCGTGAGAAAGCAACAACTCCGCGTTGCCCAGTATGCCGGTAAGCGGATTGTTGATCTCATGGCGAAAAATTTCCGCCACGGTGTCCGGCATATCCGCCCACGGCGATCCTGGCGACGATGCAGAACGCTGCGCCCAGCGCATCCGCCGCTCCACCAGGCACGCAGCCAGCGGAATAAATTCGCCCCGGCGCGCCACGAATTCCACTTCGCCCTCCGCCACCATGCGCAGGATCTCCGCCTGCCGTTCGGCCGCAGCCAGCAAGACCACAGCCGCAGTCTTAGTCAGTTGCCGCAGAAATTCGCACAACGGCGCGCCCTGCAGCAATTCGTCATCCAGCAGAATCACCGACGGTGCATCCTTGTCCAGCCGCTCGATCACGTCCGGCAAATTCGTCGCGAGGGAGACGATCCCGACTTCGGCGCACCGCTCGATTCCGCGCATGAGGCGCTCCGCGAGCGCCGGATCGGCAACGCAGAGCAGCGCGCCTCGGGCGGATAAAATCTTTTTGTCTTCACTCGGTATGCACACGATGTTGCTCTGCGGTCTCATGTCTCCTGGTTCCTCCCAGGACCGCCACTCGCTACAGCCGCCGCGGCAGAGCGGCGATGCTCCAACCTGCGATTCACCGCCAATTTCAATTCTTCCACCAAAAAAGGTTTCGCCAGGTACGGCAGCTTGCTTTTCTCGAGAAATTGCATGGTGCGCGGCGCCAGCGTGTCTCCGGTGACAAAAAGCATATGATCCTGCACCGGACTGCCCGCGCGAATCAGTGCTTCGTAGAATGCCGGACCATCCAACCGCGGCATGCGCAAATCGCACACCACCAGGTCGTAATGCCCACGCGCCAGCCGCGCCAGTCCCTCCTGGCTTTCCAGCACGGCTTCCACCTGATGGCCCGCTTCCCGCAGCACGTCCACAATCAACTGCGCCACACTGGGCTCATCTTCCACCACCAGAATCCGCCCGCTGTGCACGGGCTGCGAATTGCTCGCAAATTCCTGCGCCGCCGGCTCGCACTCGGCGACGGGAATCGCCAGCACCGGCAGCTCCACCACGAAGCGCGCGCCGCCGCCATGCTGGTTTTCAAAAGTCACTTCTCCGTCGTGTTGCTTCACAATCCCATAGACGATCGAAAGCCCCAGCCCCGTGCCGACTCCTGGAGGCTTGGTCGTAAAGAAGGGATCGAAGATGCGCGACGCAATCCCCCATGGAACTCCCGGGCCGTCATCGGATATTTCTATTGCAATCCGATTGCCGTCAGCAACCCGCGTCTTGATTGTCACTTTTCCTTGGCCGCGCTCCTGCAGCAATGCCTGCTCCGCGTTCGTCAGCAAATTCAGCACCACCTGCTGCAGCTGGTAGGGATCCGCCATCGTTTCCGGCAAATCGCTGGCCAACGCGCACTCGACCAGGATGTTCTGCACTCTGAGTTCGTAACTGCGCAGCGCCAACGTGCGTTCCACGATTTCGTTCAGATTCACGCGCGTGCGTTCCGGCTCGTTTTCCCGCGCAAAATACAGCAAGTTTTTCACGATGCGTCGCGCCCGCTCCGCCTGCTGAAACACTTTGCTCGCTTCCGAATACTGCTCCGGCGCCAGACCTTGCCCCAGCAACAGCTGGCCGTAACCCATAATCGCCGTCAGCGGATTATTCAATTCGTGCGCGATGCCGGAAACCAATTGCCCCACGGCAGCCATCTTTTCCGTCTGCAGCAGTTTGGACTGAATCTGCCGCTCGCCCGTAACGTCGCAATAAAGTTCCAGCCAACCCACTGCGTGGCCTTCGCGATCCAGCACGGGGCGCGCAAAGCGCTCCAGGATCCGCCGCGTCGGCCGCGTCATTTCCAGTTCGTCGTGCCCCGGAACTCCCTGGCCCTCGGTGAATGTTTTCCACGGCGCGTCAAAATTTTCCGGAATGCGAAAGCGCGGCGCCACGAGAGCCGCCAGGTTCTCGAACGTTTCCATTGTCTGCAATTGCCGCCGGTCCATACCGAAATACTGCCCAAATCGCGCATTGCAAAAACGAATGCGCCCCGCCGCGTCCAACAGGATCGTTCCCGTCTCGATGGCATCGAGCACGCTGGTCAGCTCGGCTTCCACCTGCCGCCACTTCCCTTCCGCACGCTGCACCACAGAGCCTTCTTCCAGACACAACAGCAGATGGCGCGCTCCTTCCAGCCTGGCGCGAAAACTAATCCGCACGGGAAAACCGCTGGCGAGAACGCCTCCCACAGCTGACATCACCTTGGCGCCAGCCTGCGCGGCGCACAATCGCGAAAATTCCGCGCGCGGCGGCAGCGCAAGAAATCCCCCCAGGTCCTGCTGAGCCAGATCGCCTTCCCTGCAGCGCAGCATCTCGCCGGCGTGCGGACTGGCTCGCTGAATGATTCCTTTTGCGTTGACCACCAGCAGCGCTTCGGCGCTGCTGTCAAAGACGGCCGCGAAGTCGGCATCGCCGAAAAGCATTTTCAATTGTGTTGGTGACGCGGCCGCCAGGGAAGCCCGCGACGAATGTGAATTCATTCGCGCGAGCGATGCGTGCGATCCGGCTGGCTTCATCGCAGCTTTCCCCCGTGGCGCACCACGCTCTGCAAACGGAAAAGCAAAGCGCCGTCTGCCCTCGCGCACTTCCATTTGCGACCCGCGATATTCATTGGTTAATGCTTCCCCTAAGCCCCGCTGGCGTGTGCACGATGAACCCATTGCACTATTTGGTCCAAGTGCCCCGCGCTTAACTCCTTATCTATCAGTGCGGTGGCGATGCGCGGGACGAGATAAAAGAGAGGAACTTCCCACTTCGGTACAGCCCTTCCCCTCTAGGGATTTTTTGCCGGACGAGATGCAGCGCGCGTTAACAAATGTCGCGGCAATCAATTCGGCTGTATTTGCGCGTCGTACTGCTTAAGCTTGCGATACAAGGTCGTCTTCCCGATCCCCAACATGCGCGCGGCGGCCAGCTTGTCACCGCCGGCTTCGCGCAACGCCCGTAGAATCGCACGCCGCTCCAGTTCGTCGAGCGGCAGCAGTTCGTCATTCTGCGGCAGACGATCCCCCGTGCCGTACTGCAAATTCGTCGGCAGATCGCCCGCGTGCAAAATAGGCCCGGATCCCAAGGCAATGGCTCGCTCGATGGCGTTTTCCAGCTCGCGCACATTACCCGGCCAGTCATATGCCATCATGCGCGCGATGGCATCCTCGGAAATCGTGCGCATCCGGCCATTCGCCTCGCTGAATTTCTCCAGGAAGGAATTCACCAGGAGGGGGATGTCCGTCTTGCGTTCGCGCAGCGGGGGGATTTTGATTTGCACCACGTTCAAGCGGAAAAAGAGGTCCTGGCGGAAGGTTCCCTGTCGCACCGCCGCATCCAGATCGCGATTCGTCGCCGCAATGATGCGCGCCGAAAGCGGTATGCGGTCGGTCGAGCCCACCGGCCGCACCTCCTTCTCCTGCAGCGCGCGCAGCAGCTTCGCCTGCATGTCAAACGGCAAATCACCAATTTCATCCAGGAACAAGGTGCCGCCGTCGGCGATTTCCATCAATCCTTGTTTCGCGTGCAGCGCGCCCGTGAAGGCGCCTTTCACGTAGCCGAACAGTTCCGCTTCGATCAACGTGGGCACCAGCGACGAGCAATCCACCGGAATGAACGGCTTGTTGCGCCGCACGCCGGAAAAATGCACCGACCGCGCCACGAGTTCCTTTCCCGTGCCGCTCTCACCCAGGATCAACACCGGATAGGCGTGTTGGCTCACGCGCTCAATCAACCGGTATACGCGTTGCATCTTCACGGATACGCCAATCAAATCCGCGAACCCTGGCCGCGTGCGCAGCGTTTCGCGCAGCACACGGTTTTCCTGATCCACGTCGAGCAGGCGGATCATGCGATCCAGCTTGCTGCGCAGTTCCGGGATGTGAAACGGCTTGGTGATGTAATCCGCCGCCCCCAAGCGCGTCGCTTCCACCGCGCTCTCAATGGTGCCGTACTGCGTGAGCACCAGTACCGCCGTCTGCGGATAGTTGCTGCGCACGCGCTTCAGCAATTCCAATCCACCGATCTGCGGCACGCGCAGGTCCGTGATCAGAATATCCACCGGCATCTGATCCAGAATGTCCAGCGCCTGCTCCGTCGTCGAAGCCGTGCGCGTGCGTAATCCGGAGTCCGTCACCACGTCATGGCACAAACTCCTGGTCGCGTCCTCATCATCTACAATCAACACCGTCGCCGATATCGGGCGCTCCGCCGTGAATACCGTTCCCACCGCCATGGTATTGGTTCCCCTTTCCGTCTTCGTTTCCCGACATCATTTGCTACACGAGCACCAAATGGGAACGATTCCGGATCTGCCCGATCTAACAGTCTTTAGGTGTCGATTCGGCAAAGAGTGAGGAACCGAGTGTAGAATCGAATTGGAACAATTGACAAGTCCGTAATAGTACGCAGAGGGTTAAGTCCATCGACCCGTATGTCGTGCAACGTTGGGAACTCCGAAGTTTCAATGCGGGAAAATTGCGACAGCTGGCTTACAACCGGCGTCGCCTCTCGGTCTCTGCGAACCGTTTCCGCCGGTTCTGTAATGGTCTAGTGCCCGCCCGGTACGCTGCGAGCATCCGTGGCAAGCGATTTCAGCGCGGGATTGCCTGAGAAATCGAGAATGTATAAACCATTGCTCGCGGAGCCGGCGTAAATTCGACCCGCTGCACCGACCAGCACCGGGAACAGGCCGTCGCTGACCTGCGCTGCGCTCTCCGATGTTGGACCGAACGATGCGCTAACCGCTGGCCCGGGCTTCACGCGCGTCCATGTCGCGCCTTCGTCTCGCGAAATGTACAAGCCCGCCGCTTGCATCGAGACCAGCCAGAAATCCGGCCGCGTCAGTAGAGCATCCGCCAGGCCGCCGGGCAATCCTGCCTGCGCCTTGGCCCAGCTATTTCCGGCGTCGCGCGAAATGTATAAGCCAGTGCGCGCCACCGCGAGCAAAATATTGTCCGGCGTCCACTCCAGCCGTATAGCGCCGCCCGATTCGAGCGGAAGATCGTGCCAGGCCCATGTGCGTCCCGCATCTTCGGAGAAGATCATGCCGCCAGAAGAAACGATCCGGACTTGCTGTCCATCGCTCGAGGCCCGGACCGAACCAACCGGAAGTTCGCCCGGCGCGAACGGCAACTCTGTCCACGACTTGCCCGCGTCCTGCGAAACAAAAAGTCCCTGCTCGGTTGCGGCGAACCAAGCCCTATCCGCGAAGGACATGTCGTTCACCGCCGGCTGAAAAGCGCGCGGTTCGCTCTCGCCCCGCAAGGAATCGCTAGCCGAAATCGCCTCCGCAGAATCACGGACAACTCCGATGCGCGACCATGCATTCCGCTGCACATCGAATCGCGCGAGGCCGCCGGAAGCAAGCGCAGCCCACCAACCCATCGGCGATGAAAATATCTGCCGCACCGCCTCTCCATCGAGTCCCGCGCTCCTTGGCACCCAATTCTTGCCGCCATCTTCAGTCATCAGCAGCGCGTCCGGCGCATTCTGCAGAACAACGGCTGCACGGTCCGGGTCTCGGAGGTCTACAGCCAGCGAGACCAACCGAACATGATGAAATCCCTTGTTCGATACATGGAAATTCGCGCCGCGATCATCGCTCGCCAGCACTCCGTGCTGTTCTGTTCCCAGCAGCACGCGCGATTCGCCGCCACCATCGCGCGGCACGATGACCATGGAATTAATCACCCAGCTCCGTGGTGAAATCCGTCGCCAGGAAGCCCCGCCATCAGCCGTCTTCCAAAGGCCTTCGGTGGTTCCCGCATACAAAATCGCCGGACGCGCCGCGTCCTGACGAATCACCGGCGTGCGCCGAGAAGAATACGGAATGCCTTCCAGTTTTTCCCAGGCCGCCCCGTCATCGTCGCTGCGATAAATCCCCGAACAGGCACTGGCAAAAATGCGCCGCGGATTCTGCGCGTCCATCACCAGGCTGAGAACGTCGGAATCGTCAATCATTCCCTCATGAATCGGCGACCAGTGCGCGCCACCGTCCTTAGTCTTCCATGGCAGGTGAAACGTGCCAGCATAAATCACCAGCGGATCGCGCGGGTCAATCGCCA
>DATNLN010000019.1:0-31602 GCA_035602855.1 Candidatus Acidiferrales bacterium | reverse complement strand
TCATCGCGTACCGCGACATCAAGCTCTCCACCGAAGTGATGCTCGCCATCGAACTCGGCTCCGTCGCCGTCATCATCGTGATCATCGCGCTGGCCATGCGCCACGATTCCGCATGGCTTGACCGTCCGCAGCTGCACTTGGAAGGCGCAAAATTATCCGGCTTTCAATTCGCCATGGTCTTCGGTTTCATGACCCTCGCCGGATTCGAAAGCGTCACCACTCTGGGCGAAGAAGCTTCGCACGCGCGCCGCACCATTCCCCGCGTCATCGTCAGCTGCCTGATTCCCGTCGGCATCCTTTATCTTGTAATGATTTATTGCCTCACCGCGCTTGCCAGAAAAAATGGCCTGGCGCTCGATCAGCTCAACGCTCCCTTTGACTCCATCGCGCGCTCCATGAATCTCGCCGGACTCGGCTACGTCAGTTCCATCGGCATCGCGCTCAGTTATTTTGCCTGCACCCTGGGCTCGCTCAACGCCGGCGCGCGTATCCTGTACTACTTGGCGCAGAACCGTCTGTTCACGCCCAGCTTCGGCTCGGCACATCCTGTCAACAAAACTCCTCACCGCGCCATCGCTCTAATTGCGGTAATCGCCATCGCCTGTCCCGCGGCCCTGCTCCTCGCAAAAGTTCTGCTCCCCGATTGCATCAACTATCTCACTCAACTCGCTTCCTACGGTTTCATCGGAGCCTATTTCCTGACCTGCCTCGCTATGCCGTTCTTTCTGCTCCGACGCAAAATCCTTCGCCGTCTGGACGTCGCCGTCAGCGTCGCCGCCCTCCTGATCCTCGCCGCAGTCCTTGCCCTAAGCGTCTTCCCACTCCCCGCCGCGCCCTGGCGTTACTTGCCATACCTGTTCTTAGCCGCTGTCCTGGTCGGCATAGCCGTTTCTCTCTCTTATGCGCGCAGTGGCGGCCCGAATCGTGTACCAGACGCATCCGATACGCAGATCTAGCGGCGCAAGGCTCTTCGCTGGTCGATGCCTCTAGTCGGTTGCTTCATTCCCCTTGCTTACCGAGGGCAGCGCAGCTATACTTCACTCGGTTACCGAGACAAGCAATGAGCAAACCCTCCGATCTCGTGCAAGGCACGCTCGACTTGCTGCTGCTGAAAATTCTCGCGCTCCAGCCCCTCAACGGCTTCGCCATCAGCCTTCGTCTCAAGCAAGTCTCCGGCGATGTGCTGCAGGTCAGCGACGGCTCGCTCTACCCCGCATTGCACAAGCTCGAACAAGAAGGCTGGATTTCGGCTGAGTGGAAAACCACTGAGAACAATCGCCGCGCGAAATTCTATTCGCTCACGCCTCCCGGCCGCAAACATCTGGAAAGGGAAGCAGACAACTGGGGCCGGCTCGCGACTGCGATTTCGCACGTGGTAAAGCTGAAGGAAACCTGAGCTAGGCGAGGAGGCCGCGCGCACCAAGCGCCCGGGAGAACAAACGATGCGACCGGAACGCTGGATTTACAAGCTGCCACTGCGCCTGCGCTCGCTCTTCCACAGCCAGAAAGCGGACGAAGAACTAGACGAAGAACTCCGCGATCACATCGAACGAAAGACCGAGCAATACATCGCTCAAGGCAAGACTCAGCAAGAAGCTCGGCGTGCGGCCGTGCTCGAAATGGGCGGCATCGAAAAACGCAAAGAAGAATGTCGCGACACGCGCGGCATCTACTTCCTTGAAACTTTCGTCCAGGATCTCCGCTACGGTTTCCGCATGCTGCGAAAATCTCCCGGCTTCGCCACGATCGCGATCGTCACCCTGGCTCTCGGCATTGGCGCGAACACCGCCATCTTCAGTTACGTGAATGCGTGGCTCATCAAGCCGCTGCCGTTTCCACAAGCTGATCGGCTAATGGTCCTGCTCTCGCACGACACAAAAAAAGGCTGGACCAACAATGGCGTCACCTCCAGCGCCGATTACTTCGACTACGAGAAGCAAAATTCTTCCTTCGAGCAACTTGTTTCGTGGACCAGCTGGTATTTCAATCTCACCGGCGACGGGCCTCCGGACCGCGTCCTGGGCGGCCTGGTGGGATGGAATTTCTTTCAGACGCTCGGCGCGCAGCCGATGCTTGGCCGGACTTTCTTGCCGCAGGAATCCCAGCCGGCCTCGAGCCACGTGGCCATCATCAGTCGGGGACTGTGGGAAAGCCGCTTTGCCGCCGATCCGCGCATCATCGGCCGCGTTGTCACGGTGCAGGGCGAGACCTACACCATCGTCGGCGTCATGCCTGCCAATTTTCAGTTTTCGCTCATGGGCATTTCCAACCTGTGGGCGCCGCTCGCCATGGACGACAAGCAGCGCAACGATCGCGGCACCTCGTGGTTTTCAGCCTTCGGCCGGCTGAAGCCCGGCGTCACGCCGCAACAGGCCGGCGCGGACCTGGCCGCAATTTCCTCGCGCCTGGAAAAGCTCTACCCGGAAACCAATACCAATCAAACGACCCTGATCAGCTCCATGCTCTTTGAAATCGGTAAGAACGAAGGTACGCAGCAGATCATGATCTGTTTCTGCCTCGTCGGATTCGTGCTGCTGATCGCCTGCGCCAATGTCGCCAATCTGATGCTCGCGCGCGCCAGCAGCCGCGCCAAAGAATTCGCCGTGCGCGGAGCACTGGGCGCCGGGCGCTGGCGGCTCGCCCGGCAATTGCTCACAGAATCGCTGCTGCTGTTTACTTTCGGCGGCGCGGCCGGCGCGCTTTTCGGAATTTGGGGCGTGCACTGGATCGAGAACGCCATCCCCGATCGTATTCGCGGCTATATCGTCAACTACGGGCGCGGAACCCTCGACGTGCCGACCTTCGCCTACGCCTTCGGCATCGCAATCCTCTGCGGCATCATCTTCGGACTGGCGCCCGCCTTCGGAAGCTCCGGCCTCGACGTAAATCGTTCCCTCAAAGAATCGGCCGGACAAATCTCCGGCAGCCGCGCGACTCACCGTTTGCGCAATTTGTTCGTAACCGGCGAAATTTCACTCGCCGTAGTCGTGCTGGTTTGCACCCTGCTGCTCGTGCAGGATTTCGCGCACATGGTTTACGGCGACATTGGCTTCCAGTCGCGCAACCTGATGATCGCGCAACTGGTCCTCCCGCCCGCTAAATATAAAACGGATGCGCAGATTCGCGGCTTCTACGATCAAGTCCTCGCACGCGTGCGCGCTCTTCCCGAAATGGTCTCGGCCGACGCCGGCGAATACATGCCCTTCGGCGATTCGAACCAGGTAAAGACGATCCACATCGTCGGAGGTCCGCCCGCGCAGCCGGGCGAAGCTCTCGGCGCCGAGTATTCCGCGATCACTCCCGGATATTTTCAAACCATGCAGATGGTGCTGCTGCGCGGGCGCGCCTTTGCATCGAGCGACGGTCCGGATTCCCGCAAAGCAGTCGTCATCAACGAAACTCTGCTGCGCCAGCAATTTTCAAAAGTAGATCCCATCGGCCAGCAGCTGGAAGTCGGCGATACGCATGACATCTGTACCATCGTCGGCGTGGTGCGCGACACTAAACTATTTACTCTCAGCGACCGGCCCGTGCGCCAGATTTACGTCCCGGCCGCGCAATTCCCGAGCGCGTACATGTCCGTCATCACGCGCACTTCGCGCCCCAACACCGAAGCAGCATCCGCCATTCGCACCGCGGTCTGGTCCGTGGATGCCGACCAGCCCGTCTCCGCAGTCCGCACCATGGACGATCTGATCACTGAGCGCAACACGCCCAACCGTATTCTCACGCAATTGCTCACGTTTTTCGGCTTTCTCGCGTTGTTGCTCGGCGCCCTCGGAATTTACGGAGTCACCGCCCAATCCGTCCAGCGGCGCGTGCACGAAATCGGCATCCGGATGGCCCTGGGCGCAAATTCGTCCGATGTCATCCGGATGATTCTCGCGCAAGGATTGAAACTCGCGTCAGCCGGCATCGCCTGCGGCCTGCTCGCCGCCGCCGCAATCGCGCGCGGCATGGCCGCAATCCTCAGCACCGTAAAATCAAACGATCCGCTGACGTACGCGGCCGTCGCCGCATTCTTTGGGTTGGTAGCGCTCGCTGCGTGTTACATCCCAGCTCGCCGCGGCGCCCGCGTGGACCCAATCGTCGCGCTGCGCTGCGATTAGATATCCGGAGGGCAGTAAGCGCTCAAGTAGAGGACCGCCGAGCGCGGCAAGCGCTCAAGTGAAAAAACCATGCGACCGGCTCGCTGGATTTACAAACTGCCGCTGCGCCTGCGCTCGCTCTTCGCACGCCGGAAAGCAGACCAGGAACTCGATGAAGAACTCCGCCATCACCTCGACCAAAAAACGCAGCAACTCATCGCCCGAGGCATGGCCCCGCAAGAAGCTCGCCGCACAGCACTTCTAGAAATGGGCGGCTTGGAAAAACGCAAAGAAGAATGCCGCGACGCGCGCCACGTGCATTGGCTGGACAATTTCGCCCGCGATATTCGCTTCGGTTTTCGCATGTTGCACAAATCGCCCGGCGTAACTGCGGTCGTCGTGATCGCGCTCGCGCTCGGTGTAGGCGCAAACACAGCCATCTTCAGCGTAGTGAATGGATTCCTGCTGCGCCCATTGCCGGTGACTTCGCCCGAGCAAATCACGGTGCTCGCGATTCAGCAGAAAGACGCGCCCATCGGTTCCTCGGGTTTTTCCTATCCCGAATTCGTTGACTTCCGCAAACAAGCCGGCACGGTTGCCAATCTATTTGGAATCGTTCTCGGCACCGTACAGTTCAACGCAAACGATCGGTCGGAGGAAAGTTCCGCAAACTACGTCTCCGGGAATTTTTTCTCGGCGCTGGGTCTGCAACCGGCCGCCGGTCGTCTCTACCTACCCAGCGAGGCCGAAACGCCCGGCGAACCGCTCCTCGTGGTTCTCGGCTACGGCTACTGGCAGAAACGATTCCACGGCGATCCGCGCGCCGTCGGAACACAAATCCTCATCAATGGAAAATCCGCCACCATCATCGGGGTCGCGCCGCAGCGATTCCAGGGCTTGTACTCCATCTTTGAAACGCACGTCTATCTCCCCATGAGCGCGATGACTCAGGAAGAATCCGCGAGCCTGTTTTGGGACAACCGCGATCGCCGCAGAATTCTGGCCTTCGGGCGCCTCAGACCCGGAATCAGCCTGCGCGAAGCGCAAAGTTCCCTCGACGTAATCACCGCGCGCCTCGCCCGCCAATATCCCGCGACGGACAAATGGTTCACCATCCGTGTCATTCCGGAAAAATCTGCGCGTCCCATCGCCTATGCCAATAATTTCTTCGTCGCGATTTCCGGCCTGTTCCTGCTTCTGGCCGCCTTCGTCTTGCTGCTCGCTTGCATGAACGTGGAAAACATCCTGCTCGCGCGCGGCTCGGCGCGCCAACGCGAAATGGCTATTCGAGCTTCTCTGGGCGCAGGACGGGTGCGACTCATTCGCCAAATGCTCACGGAGAGTGTCCTGCTCGCAATTCTCGGCGGCGCCGCTGGAATAATTCTCGGAATGTGGGCCAGCCGTCTGACCAGCTCGATTCATCTGCAAAGTCTCCCGCTCCACGTGGATGCTACTTTCGATTGGCGCATCTTCGCATTTGCCGCCACCTCCGCACTGCTCGCAGGTTTCGTTGTCGGCCTGCTGCCGGCGTTTCGTGCATCTGCTGCGGACGTGAATTCCGCCCTGCACGAAGGCAGCCAGCGCGATTCTTTCGGTATCCATCATTCCGGCTTTCGCAATCTACTGGTCGTCGCGCAAGTGGCGGGTTCATTCACGCTGCTAGTGGTCGCCGGGCTTTTCGTCCGCAGCCTGCAAAAAGTTCAGGCCTTCGATCTCGGATTCGATCCCAGCCACGTTCTCAACGCAACGCTGGACCCGCGCCAAGTCGGCTACGACGATTCGCGCGCCACTGCTTTCTATCGCGAACTGGAATCTCGCGTGCGCTCTCTGCCCGCCGTGCAAGCCGTGAGTCTTGCCTCCTACGTGCCGATGGGCGGCTTCCCGAATAGCAGGCCAGTTTCACTCGAGGGACAACCCACGCCTCCCGGCCATCAAGCTCCCAGTGTCCTCTCCAACACAGTTGACCCGCCGTATTTTGAAACCATGCGCATCACTCTTCTCCGCGGCCGAACGTTCAGTGACGCGGACGACGTGACAGCGCCGCGCGTCGCCATCATCAATCAGACAATGGCCACCCGCTTCTGGCCGCGCGAAGATGCCATCGGGAAACGCTTCAGCATGGAAAGTAACACAGGCCCGTTCATGGAAGTCGTCGGCGTCACCGCTAACGGCAAATACAAAACCGTCGCTGAAGACGCCGAGCCGTTCTTTTACGTTCCGCTCGCGCAGAATTTCGCATCGAAGCTCGCTCTGCAAATTCGCACCCTCGGCCCGCCTGAGTCGCTCGCTGCGCCGGTGAAGCAACAAATCACTCGGCTGGCTCCGGAACTGGCAATCGTAGATATCGAAACCATGAATCAATTGCTCGCAGGGGCCTTCGGTTTCTTCGCGTTCCGCCTCGCTGCCACATTCGCTGCCGTGCTCGGAGTCATCGGGCTGATTCTGGCGATCGTCGGGGTTTACGGCGTCGTGTCATTCGCCGCAAGCCGGCGCACCCACGAGATAGGCATCCGCATGGCCCTCGGCGCAAGCTCGCGCGATATCCTCAATCTGGTATGGCTGCAGGGCGTGCGCTTAGTAATCGCCGGTATCGCCATCGGCACGGCCGCAGCGTGGGCGCTCACTCGCGCCATCGCGCACCTGCTCACCGAAATCAGCGCCAGCGATCCCGTCACTTACCTAACGGTTGCCGTCCTTCTCGCAGCCGTCGCGCTTCTCGCGTGCTACATCCCCGCGCGCCGCGCTATGCGCGTTGATTCCATGGTCGCTCTGCGCTACGAATGAGGAAGCGAGCGCGGCGAGCGCTCAGGAGGTGAAACAGTGCGACCGGAACACTGGTTGTACACACTACCGCTGCGTCTGCGCTCGCTCTTCCATCGCCCGGCCGCCGACCAAGAGCTGGACGAAGAGCTTGGCTATCACCTCGAGCAAAAAACCCAGCAATACATCGCCCAAGGCCGAGCCCCGCAAGAAGCCCGCCGCACAGCGCTTCTAGAAATGGGCGGCCTGGAAAAACGCAAGGAAGAATGTCGCGATGCCCGCCAAATCATCTGGCTACAGGATTTGCTGCAAGACATCCACTACGGCCTGCGTATCCTCGGCAAGTCTCCAGGCTTCACCATCGTCGCCATCCTCACCCTCGCTCTCGGCATCGGCGCCAATACGGCCATCTTCAGCGTGGTGCAAGGCGTCCTGCTGGCTCCGTTGCCATACAGCGAGCCCGAACGCCTGGTCCTGGTGTGGCAGTACAATCTGACGCTGAAGCATCCGATCTCTGTCTCGTACCCTGACTTTCTCGATTGGCAACGCGATGCACGCTCCTTCCAACAAATGGCGGCATTCGATTCGCAAGACCGTGACCTCACAAGTCCCGGGACGCCGGAGCATCTGGCCGGCAAAGAAATCTCCTCGGGATTTCTCAGCGTCCTGGGCGTAAAGCCGATCCTCGGCCGTGAATTTTCCCCGGAGGAAGACAAGCGCGGTGGCCTGCGGGCCGTCATCATCAGCAATCGCCTATGGAGAAATCGTTTCGCCGCTAGCACGGCGGCCTTGGGCAAGTCTGTAACTTTGGACGGAGTAGACTACACAGTTGTCGGAGTCCTCCCCGAAAACTTTCGTGTTCTCGGAGAGGCAGCCGATGTTTACGTCCCGCCCGGACAGGGTGATCCCCTGATCTTCGGCGATCGCACCATTCATCCGATCCTCTGTGTCGCTCGCCTGAAGCCCGGAGTCACTCTTGCACAATCGGAAGCGGAGATGGGTGCGATTCAGGAGCACCTGGATCGGCTCTATCCTTCCGCTGATGCAGGCCTGGGAGCAAACGTCAAGCCCCTCAAACACGAATTCGTTGCAGACGTGAGCGGAACACTCCTGATGCTGCTGGGGGCCGTAGGGATTGTCCTGCTGATCGCCTGCGCCAACGTTGCGAATCTCTTACTTGCGCGTTCGGCGGCGCGCACGCGCGAGTTTGCCATTCGCGCGGCGCTGGGAGCCAGCGGCGCGCGCATCGTCCGGCAATTGGTGACCGAAAGCGTGCTGCTTTCGCTCGCGGGCGGCGCGCTGGGCCTCGCGCTGGCAAAATGGGGCGTCCGTCCGGTGCTCGCAACGCTGCCGGGTAGTCTGCCGCGCACTGAGAACATCGGCGTCAACGTCCCCGTCCTCTTGTTCGCGCTGGTCGTCTCTGTCGCGGTTGGGATTCTGTTTGGTCTCGCGCCCGCGTTGCAGAGTTCGCGGGCAGACCTGCAAGCCTCGCTGAAATCGGGCGGTCGCGGCTCGACCAGCCCGCATCATCGCGCGCAAAGCAGTTTGGTAATTGTCCAGATGGCGCTCACCTTGGTCTTGTTGGTTGGCGCTGGCCTGCTTTTCCGCACCATCCGTCGCTTGTGGGAAGTCAATCCCGGCTTCGATGCACGGCACACAATCGCTTTCAACGTGGGGCTTTCACCTTCAGCGATCAAAACTACTTCCGGCATGCGCGTTGCCTACCAGCAGTTGATCGAACGTATTCGCGCTGTTCCCGGTATAAAGGCGGCGGAACTTACCGTGCTGTCTCCATTGAGTGAGCACCAAAATATCGGGCCCTTCTGGGTTGGTTCGCAAGAACCCGCGTCCAGTGCGCAGGCTCCGCGGGCGCTTTTCTATTGGACGGGACCGGAGTACCTCCACGCTATGGAAATACCGCTCCTGCAAGGTCGCTACTTCACCGCGGCAGACACTGCCAGTTCCCAGCCGGTCATTTTGATCGATAGTGTCCTGGCGCGCGCGTATTTCCAGGACAGAGATCCCGTGGGGCAGGCCATGGTCATTCCGCATTGGGGACCCGTCCGGATAATCGGCGTGGTAGGCCACGTCAGACATTGGGGATTGGATGAACGCGACGCGTACACGCAAAATCAGATCTACGCTTCTATAAACCAATTTCCTGGTGACTGGGCGCCGATCTTCTATCGGAGACTGACGGTGGTTGTCAGCACGCCCCTCGATGCAGCGGCCGTGGTGCCTGCAATCAACGCGGCGGTTTACGGCGCGAGCGAGGACCAGACAATTTATGGAGTTCGGGTAATGCAGCAGGCTCTTGCACAGTCTCTATCATCGCAGCGATTTCCAATGGTTCTGTTGGGCGTGTTCGCGGGCCTCGCGCTACTGCTAGCTTCAATCGGAATTTATGGCGTGATTTCCTACTCGGTGGTGCAGCGGGTGCACGAGATCGGAATTCGCATGGCGCTGGGCGCGGAAAGGCACGACGTTTTTCGTATGATGATCGGACAGGGTCTCCGCCTGGCTCTGGCTGGAGTCGCGATCGGCGCCGCGACCGCCCTCATTCTCGCCCGGCTGATTTCCAGTTTCTCGCACCTGCTCTACGGTGTTGGCGCAAGCGATCCGGTAACGTTCCTCGTCGTGTCGGCGGTCCTGACTGGAGTCGCGGTCCTGGCCTGCTATATCCCCGCGCGCCGCGCCATGCGGGTGGATCCTATGGTCTCTCTGCGCTACGAATGAGGATATGTTGTCGCCGCATAATCGCTGTTTCATCTCACGACGGATGCGCCTGCGCAAAAAAAATGTGAGCGGCTCGTGTTTTTCCACGAACCGCTCACGGGGATGAGGCAATTGGTCCCACCAGACCTCTCTGTCTTGGCGGGCGTGGCTTATTTTGGTTTTTCTTCCGTCGGACGCTCTGCTGGGGCCTTCGGCGGGGCCTCCTGCTTTTGTGGCGCAGCCTGATGTTGTTGTGGCGCTGCTTGATGCTGTTGCGGAGCCGCTTGTTTCGGCGCGGCCTCTGTGTGCGCAGGAGCAGGCTCACGCTCTGGCTTAGCAGCGGGAGCTGGTTTCGCAGCCGATGCGGGTTTGGACTCCGTGTGAGGTGTGGCGGCATGCGCGGCTGGCTGTGACGTACGCGTCGCGTTGTGCGCCGCTGGCGTCGTATTCACATGTTCGGGCTTGGCCGCCGGTTTTGCGGCTGCGCGGTTTTCCGCAGCCTTGTTTTCCGTCGCTTTGTTCTCGGCAGCTTTATTTTCTGCGGCTTTGTTCTCAGTCGCCTTGCTCGCAGCCGCGCGATTCTCCGCGGCCTTGTTGTCATTCGCCTTGCTTTCGGCGGCTCTGTTCTCAGTCGCTTTCGTCTCGGCTGCCTTACTTGCTTCGGCTTTATTCGCGTTCGCTTTGCTCTCAGCTGTTCGATTCTCCGCAGCTTTGCTCGCGATGGCCTTGTTCTCCGTCGCTTTTGTCTCAGTGGCCTTGCTCGCTTCGGCCTTATTTTCGTTGGCCTTTGTCTCGTTCGCGCGGCCCGCCGCCGGAGCTCCGCGCGCTGCTACCACGCCCGTGCCGGAAAACTCGCCCGGCTTGGCCGTTGCCGCAACCGCAGGACGCCCGTGATTCACCGACGCGAGCATTTCACGGTTCCCAGCGGCAGCGCGTTGCTGTCCTGATTGTGCTTCCGTCGCTGGCGTGTGCGCTGCGCGAGCAAAGGTTTCTTGCGCTGGCGTGGGACGGGCGCTGATTCCACCCTGTCCTCCGTTATAGCTGACATGGCTCGAGGTGCTGACGCTCACTCTCTTGTTATAAGTGTTGCTGAAATTCCGGCCGCCGAAATTATTGACCGACTGGTTGTAGCTGAAGTGATTGTCGCGCCAGTAGCCGCCTTCGTATCCCGAGCCACCGTAGCCGTATCCATAGTTCACGCCGCCGTAGAATCCGACTTCATTGCCCCAATACCCGCCGTTCCAGGCATACAAGTTGTTGTTCCATCCCCAATATCCAGGAGTCCACAGCAAGCCTTCGCTGGGCGGCTCAACCCACGTGCCCGGCACCCAGAAATAGCCCTCGTCGCCGTAGGACCAGTAGCCCGGCGTCCACAGATAGCCTTCCTGCGGGCAGATCGGTTGCGAGTAAACGACCAGTGCTGGCGGAGCGATCGTGATGGACGCGCTGAACTGCGCCCGGGACGTCGCCGGCACTGCCAAAATTACGAGCGCGAGCAAAAAATATTGTATCGAGCGGAACATACGCATTTTTCGTTGCCTTTCCTGATCATCCTTCGATTGCCCGGTATGGCTTGGCTGCTGCGGGTTGCGCGGATGGAGGTACCACTTGACTTGCGAATGATGACTCACGCCCGCTTTCAAATCTGTTCAAAATGAGTCACTTTTCGCACCTCGCCCAAAACGCCACGGGCCATGGAAACAGGGAACCAGGCTGCAGGGATGCGCCAACGCGGAACGGGCGCGCGCCGGCCTCACCCGCCCTGTGATTCTCACGGTCTCTCAGCTTCAACAATAATTGAGTCGGTAAGGCAAGATATTGTAAGCTCTCGCCATGGTCATCAGCGAAAGGCTCAAGCGGCTTCGCGAAGCCCAAAACCTCTCGCAAGGCGACATCCAGGAACGCACCGGCCTGTTCCGCTGTTACCTTTCGCGCCTGGAGAATGGCCGCACCGTTCCTTCTATTGAGACGCTCGAAAAACTCGCGCGCGCCCTAGACGTTCCTCTGCACCAGCTCTTCACCGACGATGAAGCTCCCGTCAAAAAACTGCGCGTCCCCAAACAGCAACCCAATTCCATCTGGGGTCTCGACAAGAAAACCACCCGCCAGCTCCGCCTCTTCGCCAAACAATTCGCGCGCATGGACGGCAAACAGCGCTGGCTGATCCTCCGCGCCGCCGCCAAAATCAACAAGTACGGCGACGTCTAGCCGAACACCGCTGCTGCGCGGAATGTCATCGGCTGAAAAGAGGAATCCCAAAGGGCAGACCGATCCAATCCTGCGGCAAGAATAGTCGATACGTACTGGCCGCAAACACCGAATGTATAGCAACTCAACCTGCCCCCAACTGCCGGGTCCTGGCCAGCGCGCAGTCGCGCGTAATAGGGGGAGCATCCAGCGCTTCAGCAAGAGCCAGGTAGGCGGCGTCGTAAGCCGACAGAATGTGCCGCATTTGCCAGACGCGACTCCGCAATTCGCGCTTTTCAGAGCAGCGCCGCAGCGAGTATAAGATGACCATGACAGCTCTCGATTACCCCGCCATGCTCGCCGTCGCCCTGCAAGAAGCGCGCACCGGCCTTGCCGAAGGTGGCATCCCCATCGGCGCGGCCATCTTCGATTCCACCACCGGGAAGCTGATCGGCTCCGGGCGCAACCGCCGCGTGCAGCAGGGCGATCCCTCGGTGCACGGCGAGACGGACGCATTCCGCAACGCCGGCCGCCAGCGCAGTTATCGCAACCTTATTATAGTTACGACGCTCGCGCCCTGCTGGTATTGCAGCGGGCTGGTACGCCAGTTTGGTTTCGGCACCGTCATTGTCGGCGAAAGCCGCAACTTTCAGGGAGGCGCGGACTGGCTGCGTTCGCTCGGCGTCAATGTGATTGATCTGGATTCCGCCGAATGTGCGTCGCTCCTCGCAGATTACATTCGCGCGCACCCCGCCGTATGGAACGAAGACATTGGAGAGGAGTAGGTGACCAACACGGGCCATGACCTGAAGAAGATCAGCGTACAACGCGTAGCGAAGGTTTGGTACCGTGCGCGGCAAGCCACTTACGCCAGGCGCGTTCCCACGGCCCGCGCGTACCCCAGCAACCGAGCGTCCGAGTTCCGCGGCGCAATCAGTTGAACGCCCGCGCCGCTCGCGCATTCCAGCGTCACTACCGGCGCGCCAACCAGGCTCAGCGGTGTGGTGTAGCGCAGAATGGCGCGCCGCGATTCCGTATGATCGGTGCCTACGGCAAGTTCGTGCAGCGCGGCGCAAGGCGCCAGGAAGAAATCGAACTGGCGCAGTTGCGAATCCGCGTGCTCGCGAAATCGCGCATGCCGTGCGCGGAACTGCTCGATTTCGTCCGCCGAAATGGACGCGCCCCATGCCAGCCGTTCAGCGATTGGCGCGGGAAAGTGCGAAAAATCACCGCCGGTTTTCGCGCCGTGAATCGCGGCAGCTTCGTGCGCTGTGATCGCGGCGTAAATCTCCTGCGCCTCCTCCCAGTATCCCGTATCCGCCGGAATCATGGTCCCCCCGCTCTCGCTGAGTTTTCGCTTCCAGTCCCCCAAACCAGCAAGCACCTGCGCATCGCAATCGTGCAAAAACTCCTCGCTCACGCAGCCAATGCGGACGCGCGTTTCCGGCCTGTGCGGCGCGCGCAATCCAAACAGCGCCTCAGCCAACAAAGGCGCATCGCGCAGATCCTCGAACAGCCATCCCAGCGTGTCGAACGTGGGCGCCAGGTGAACGCCTCCGCGCCACAATCCACTTTCCTGCGCCAGCTCCGCCGACGCACGATACCCGGATACTCCGCACAGCGCGGCGGGCACGCGCACCGAGCCTCCGGTGTCCGTTCCGATCGCCGCCGCAGCCGATTGCTCTTGTACGCTCGCCGCCGCGCCGCTCGAAGACCCGCCGGTCAGCTGCCGCGCATCGCGCGGTTGCGCGCAGTCGCCGTAATCCGGATTCTCCCCGGTGATGCCGTAGGCCAGCGGATGCAGGTGCGACTTGCCGATGATGATCGCGCCCTGCGAACGCAGACGAGCCGCGACGGCAGAATCTTCGCGCGCGACGCCGTTGCGCTCGGCGTAATATCGCGACCCCAAAGTCGTCGGAAATCCCGCAACGTCGAAGCAATCTTTGATCGAAACCGGTACGCCGTAGAGAAGCGGCCTGCCCACGGGTGGAAATCGCCGGGGCAACGCGTCCGCTTCCTGGCGCACTTTCTCGGCATCGAGCGCGATATAGACGTTGTGCCCGGCGTTGCTGTTCGCGCGGAGAAGCGCCTCTTCGGCTGCGGCGCGCGGCGTGAGCTCTCCACGGGCGAGCTGCTCGCTGAGCCGTTGCAGGGGACTGCGCGCGGGGAGCACGGACATGGGCGGCATTCTAACCGCATCCGGCGCGCGGCGAAGGCTGGAAATTCGGTTCGCTCAGGGCGGATGCAATGGACCGAGCAGGAACAGCCGCCGGGATGGGATGGCCGCTGTCCCCGCTCGCGTGGGCTGGACTAGAACTGAAGACTGAGAGACATCTGAATCTGCCGCGGGCTGCCGATCGTCTTGTTTACGACGCCCAAACCGAATGGACAGTTGTAGAAAGAAGTGTTGGTTTGCGTCGGGCAACTGTTTGGCAACGCATCCGTCCCTTCCACGGGGACATTGTCGTAGAACTGGTTCTGCGAGACATCATCGAGCGGAAGATCAAAGCTCGGCGTGTTGGTCAAGTTGAAGACGTCGAAGCTGTACTTCAGCGAGACGCGTTCGGTGATTTTGGTGTTCTTCACGATGGATATGTCCGCGCGCCTTTGCCCGGTTTGGCGGAAGATGTTGCGCTGGCCCGTCGTGAAGTTGGTTTCGAACGTGTCGCCTGCCGGAATCGCGCCATTCAGGGCACCGGCAGCAAGCAGCGGCAGGGTAAAACAGCTGGAGTTGAGAGCGTACTGCTGCGTGGTGGGAGTAGCGTAAGCTCCCGACACGCCGGTGAGCGCGCTCTTCGGCGTGCAGCCCGCCGCCAGCGGCACGATGGGGTTGGTGATGCCGTCGTTGACGCCGTAAAAGATGCTGCCGACCGCACCCGTGTAATCCACGATGCTGTAAGGCTGCCCGCTCTGGAAAACACCAATGCCCTCAACAGCCCAGCCATTCCCAATCTTTCCCTTCCAAGAAGAATCCGCAGCGACGTTCGGGAACTGGTAAAGAAGCGTGAAATTGATTACGTTGGTGCGATCGAAATCGGAGTTGCCGTAGGCGGAGCGCAAGTCGAGCGGGTTATTTCCGTTGTAAAACAAACCCATGGCGCTTTGCTCGTCCAAGGCGTGAGAGTAAGTGTAGGAGAAGCCCGCTTGCAATCCGTGGTTGAGGCGCTTTTCGACGTGGACCTGCAAAGCGTTGTAGGCAGAAACGCCGGCGGCGGTGTAGGAAAGCGCTTCGGCGGAATAGCCCAGGTAGGGAACACGGAAATCAACATTGCCCCCTTCGTAGTTGTCGAGCATCGTGGAACCGTCGGGAAGAGTTATCGGCGCGCAAGCCGTGGTACAGCCGGGGGGACCTTGCACGGTGTAGCCGTAGGTGTAATTCTGTTGAAACGGCGTGCCCTTGCGGATCGGATTGGTCGGTGTTGCGATCTGCGCCTGGTTGAAGGGCACAGGAATCACTTCATGACGGCCGAAGTTGCCGACGTAACCGACATCGATAGCCAAGTCACGGCGCGGCTGCCATTGGATATCCAGAGTCTGGTTCATGGTGTAGGGCAGCTTGTTCTTGCGGTTGTAAACGCCGAAGGGGAACAGTGGTTGCCCTTCGAGAATGCCAGCGCCGATTCCAACGCCCGGCACTCCGGTATTTGGCAGGTAGCTGTCAATCGAAGCTGGATTACCCGTCGGAGGAGGTCCCAATGTCGTGCCCCACGGATTGGTGAATCCGTACGTTGTCGGGTCGCAGGTCGGGATATAGCCCAGATAAAACGACGAAGCGGTGCATTCGGTCGCGCTAACGAAGGGCGGCGCCTGATTCACACCGAATGGTCCACCGGTAACGACTCCAGCCGCAAAGCCCGGCGAGAGATAGGTAAAGAGCTCGCCACGGTCGTAGTACAAACCCCAACCGGCGCGAACCACGAGCCTATTGTTAAACCTTGCAGGACTCCAGGCCAAGCCTAAGCGTGGAGCCAGACCCCACTGGCGGCCGGTCAATGTGGAGGGGCTCACTCCTTTGGTGGCGAACTGCGGGTTGTTGCCGGCAACAACGATGCCGTTCGAAACCAGAGTGTCACTGGATGGGTCGTAATCATAGTCCGCGGGATCGAAATTATAGAGGCGCCCGTACTTTTCAGACAGACCACCATCGTCGTCGAAGCGCAGACCCACCGTGAAGCTCAGGTTGGGACGAAATTGGAATTTGTCCTGAACGTACGCGCCCCATTCATTGGCGCGAAGATAGCGGTTCGCATTGCCCTGCAAGACGTTGGTGGTCGCATATTCATCCGACGTATAGGGTGTGACAAAGCCTTGCAGGAACTGCGAAAGATCCACGGTGCCAATCATGCCAGTGCCGGGTCTTTGGTCACGCGTGTTGAGCTGGGTGTAGGAATAAGAGCCACCAAAAGAAACCGAGTGTTTACCGTGGCTCCAGGTGGCGCTGGCAGAGGGCATGAAGCGATTCTGGAAAATCCCAGTGTTGGCGCCCTGCGCTTGCCCTCCCTGCCCGATCGTCAAGGTCGCCGCGTTCACATTGTTTGCATTCGTCCCCAGCATGTTCACGATGGTCATGCCAGGAAAGAAATTGGAGCCGAAAGTGTTGATGGTGGACTCGGCCGGCGATGCGCCGGTGGATGATTCGACGAAGCTGGCGAATTGCGCAGGAGTGAACGGTTGCCCAATCGTGCTGTAAACTTTTTCCCGAATGAAGCCGAAGACCTCGACAACGTTGAGGTTGGTCGTAACGATCTGTGTGTTGGTGATGGAAGCCACCTGGCTGCCGGCATCGAGGTGTTGAGTAAAGCCGGGCACGCTGGAATAAGCGTAGGGCGCGATGCTGGGATCGTGCTGGTAATAATACTTCAGAGCCAGCGTGTCCTTGGAGTTGACGATCCAGTCGAGGTCACTCACCGCTTGATCCGACAAGAAATAAGCAGTGCCGGAGGAAAGAGCGTTTTCCGGAAAGTTGAGCGTCGGAGTGATGCCGTCGTCCCAAGGCACCAGGTACTGGCCGTTCGGGAGTTTGTACTGAAATATGCCCAAGGCGATCGGATTAATCTGGTTTGGACCTGTGCCGACGGATCCGTCCAGGGTCGAGCCGAATTGGGCGTTGGAAATGTTGGCCAGGCAGGTCGCTATGGTTCCCGTGGCGCGAGTAGCTCCGCAGTTGGCCGCGTTGAAGCCGAATGGAACGGTCACGCGTCCAATGCCGATCTCCTGATCGGAACTGTGAATGTGCTGGTAGCCGAGATAGGCGAACAGTTTGTTCTTGATGATCGGCGCGCCCCCGGCTCCGCCCAAAGTGTAGCGATGCTGTTCGGGAACTTTCAGGTTGGAGGGAAGATTGGGATCCTGGTTAAAAAAGAACGGGGCGGCGTTGAGCCAGTCCGTTCCGCGATGCAGGTAGGCGGTGCCGTGGATTGCGTTGGTGCCAGAGGCGGTGCTCATGTCAATGTGCGCGCCGCTGGTGGAGCCCTGTTGCGCGTCGTACATCGAAGTATTGACGCGAACCTCTTGAATGGTTTCAGGGGCGGGAGTGGGTAAAGACTGACCGACGGCGAGATAGGGCGAGGCGGTGCTCTGTACGACTCCGCCGTTTCCGCTGGCAGCGCCGCTGACTCCGGTGTTGTTCACGATGCGGGCGGAAGCCACTTGACTGGTGCTCTTGCCGTTGAACAAATTCTTGGCGTCCACGCCATTCAACAAAAAAGTGTTGCTGGTATCGCGTTGGCCGTTGGCCCAGATGGGCTGGTTGCCCAAGCCGGCGTTGGCGCCCGTTCCCGCAGGGAGTTCCGCGCTAACGCCCGGGGAAAGAATCGCCAGTCCCGTGAAACTTCCAGTCGGCAGCGGGATGGCTTCCAGTTCTGCTTTATCGAGGACGTAGCCGTTCGTCGTATCCACCGCGTTGAGCAGAGGAGTTTCCTCCACGGTGATGGTCGTGCCCACCTGGCCGACCTTCAGCGCCGGGTTTAGGCTCACGGTGCGATCGGCTTGCACGAGAATCGAGGGAATTTTCTGCGTTTCAAAACCGGCGTGGCTGAAGGTGAGGGTGTAGGTGCCGATCGGCAAGTTCACAAATTCGTACGAGCCGCTGGAATTGGTTTTTTGCGTCCTGGTCAGGGTGGTTTGATCGCCGACGAGCGCGACCGATGTGTCCGCGAGCACACCGCCCGATGTATCCGTGACCGTGCCGGTGATGCCGCCCAGAGTTTGCTGCCCGGAGGCGCCTGGCGCGAACACCAGAGCTGCGCAAACGCACAACGCGAGGCAGAAAATCAAGAGCCGGACCCTGTGAAACATTCGTTCCTCCGATCGATGCGGACAGAGTTCCAAACGGGAATGCCGCGCGAAAACTCGCACGGTAAATATCTGCGCTTTATAAAAGATGTTGCCCAGATTCCTTACTTCACCCCGAAGATGGAGGCACGGTACGCCTTTTTTTTCCGGGTGCGAAGTATTTTTAATCTATGGCAGGTATCAATTATTTCTATGGTTGATTTCCACAGGGAGCATCGGCGGGCAAAGCATATTTCGCATTTTGCTGCCGCTGGCGCAGCCGGTTGTAGAAGAGCAAAGCCTAGATTTTTTCCTGTGGCGCACTTTTGCCACGGCTGTTTATTGCGAACCAGAGCAGTCCGGCGGCGAGATACACCAGATAAATGTACGGAAGCCTGCCGTAAGGGCCTGGGGGGACTGGATACAGATTACCAACGAGCGCGAGCAGCATTGCAAGGCCTGCGAGCCAAGAAAGGATTTGCGCGGCGGGAGTGTACGCGTTGTGGTTGCGCAAATAGCGCGGCAGCGCGATGCACACCAGCGCATAGGCCACGATGAAACCGTACGTTGCCAGCGAACCGAGCCAACCATAAACGTCGAGGCCACTTGCGCCACGCGCCGCGAGCACGAGCACCGGCAACAGCGCAGCGATTCCGGTAGCAACGACTGCGTAGCTGGGAGTTTCGTTGCGCACGTGCGTGGTGCGCAGCGAGCCGTGTGCGAGGCCATTGTGCGCCATCAGCAGCAATACGCGCGCGGCCGCGGTGATACATGCCAGAGTTCCGGCGAACATGCTCGCCAGCGCGCCGATATCGATCAACAATCCAAAAAGGGGAACGCCGCCCACGGCTGCGACTACGTGCATGGGCGCTGGACTGGTTCCCAAATCCTGGCCGGCGGTGCGGAAGCCCAGAACTTCGGTGTACGCGCAGACCGTGAAGAATGCTCCACCAATGATCGCGGATTGAATCACCGCGCGCGGAATGGTTTTCAACGGATTGCGCGCTTCGGCGCCCAGCGTGGTGGCGCTTTCAAAGCCGACGAAGCTGAACAGCGCCAGCACCAGGCCCAGACGCAGGCCGCTGCCTGTCATGCCGCGCAATTTCACTTGCTCCCCATCCAGATGAAAGCCGTGGCGCACCAGTACCAGCGCGATCACGATGACGATCACCGCGACGGAAACTGCTTCCATCCACAACATGAGTCGCGCGGAGATTTTTACATCCCGCCAGGCGATCCAGACGCACGCGCCGGTGCCGAGCAGGCTCAAAAGCACGGCGGAGACTTCGTGGCCAGTGGCGTCGCGCAAAAGAAGATTCGCGAAGTGATAGAAACCGCCGATGACGCTGGAACCCGTCGCAACGTAGGCGAGCAGCAGACTCCAGGCCGCCGTCGCGCCCAGCCACGGCGGGAGAATCATGGAGGCGTAGCTGTAGAGCGAGCCGGGCGAGGACGAATAGCGCGCGAAACGAGCGATGCACAACGCGACGAGCAGTACGGCGATTGTAGCTAGCAGATACGCGAGCCAGGTGCCGTTGCCCGCGAGCGCGCAAACCAGTGGGATCGTGGCAGCCGGAGTTGTGGTTGGCGCGACCGTCGAAACGGATTGCGCCAGTGTTTCAAGCGGGGAGAGCGCGCCGCGCCGCAGGCCGAAAGCGGCGGCTTCGGGATTTTGTTCGGGCGCAGGAATGCTCGCCGGCTGGTTCCGCGTTTCACCAGAATTTGCGGCCGCGTGCATGGCGTACCATACAGGCTGAGTCGCGAGGGCGCAAGCGACACGTTGCATTTTGAATTCCTCTTGCAATGTAGCGACGCTCCATTTTGAATTCGTCCCATACCGCTTATGGCATTGACGGCAGAACGCCTGCGGCCTATAGTTGCGCACTTTTAGGCTGGGAGAAGCATTTTGCTCGAGCGCGTATTCCACCTCGCCGAAAACAAAACCACCGTACGCCGCGAGTTGCTGGCCGGACTGACGACGTTCATGACGATGGCGTACGTGGTCGTCGTGAACCCGCGAATTCTGGCGGAGGGAGGCATGCCGGTGGAAGGCGTGCTGTTCGCGACGTGTATCTCGGCGGCGCTGGCGACTCTGCTGATGGGACTGTGGGCGAATTATCCGATCGCGCTCGCGCCGGGAATGTCTTTGAACGCCTACTTCACGTATTCGATCGTGATGGGGCGCGGCGTGCCGTGGCAGACGGCGCTGGGCGTGGTTTTCTTGTCTGGCGTGCTGTTCCTGCTGCTGACTCTTACCAATGTGCGCGAACACATCGTGAATGGCATTCCCGACTGCCTGAAACATGGAACGGCGGCGGGGATTGGTTTGTTCATCGCGTTCGTGGGATTGCGCAATGCAAAAATTATTGTGGCGAATCCGGCGACGTTCGTCGCGTTTGGAAAAACTTCCGATCCACAAGTGCTGCTGGCGGCGGCTGGGCTGATTCTGATCGCGATTTTAATGATACGGAAAGTGGGCAGCGCGATTTTGCTGGGCATTGTGGCGATCGCCCTCGCGGGCATTCCGCTGGGACTGGCGCACTGGCCCGGGCAATTATTTTCGTGGCCGCATCCGGCGGGCACATTTCTGAAACTGGATTTGCGATCGGCGACGCGGCTGGGCCTGGGAGAATTGATCTTCGTATTTTTCTTTGTGGATTTGTTCGACAACGTCGGCACTTTGGTGGGCGTGTGCGAACAGGGCGGATTCTTGCGCGACGGAAAATTGCCTCGCGCGAGCCGCGCATTGCTGGCAGACGCATTTGGAACCATCGTTGGTGCGCTCACTGGGACATCCACGGTGACCAGCTACATCGAAAGCGCGGCAGGGGTAGCGGCCGGCGCGCGCACGGGATTGGGAAATCTGGTGATCGCCGGGCTTTTTTTCGTGGCGATGTTTTGCGCGCCGCTGGTCGCCGCGATTCCCACCTATGCGACGGCGCCCGCGTTGATTCTGGTGGGCGCGCTGATGTGCGGCTCAATCGCCAAAGTTCGCTGGGACGATTTCAGCGAGGCTTTTCCGGCGTTCCTCACGCTGGTGGCGACGCCACTGACGTTCAGCATTGCCACCGGACTGAGCCTGGGCCTGCTTTCTTTCACGTGCCTGAAAATCGGCGCGGGAAAGTATCGGGACATAAGCCCGCTGATCTGGGTGTTGTCAGCGATTTTCCTGCTGCGGTTTGCATTCCTTGGCTCGGAGTAATTCTGGCGCGCAAAATTCCCCTCGCGGCTGCTAAAAATACCGTAGAAAGCAAACAATCACCTTTCAGGCGTGGCAGAGGCACGTTAAGCTTACCGCTTTCGAGTTTGAGGATCGATCTCTGCGAAAATGAATCACCTGACTTTCACTCTCGCGCAAAGCCATTGGATCCCGGTCGCGATTTTTCTGGCCACTTACATTTTGATCGCGGTGGAAAGCGGACGCGGCAGCCATCTGGACCGCACGGCGGCGGCGTTCTGCGGCGCGGTGGCCATGGTGCTGGTGGGCGCGGTGCCTCTTACCCAGGCGTACCAGACCATTGACTGGAACACGCTGATTTTTCTGCTGGGCATCATGATCCTGGTGGCGCATTTTCAGATTTCCGGATTTTTCGATTGGATTGCGGTGCACGTGGCGGCGATCGCACGAACGCGCTTCGAGTTGCTGGTGCTGCTGGTGTTCGCGACGGGAATTCTGGCGGCTTTTTTTGTGAACGATACGATTTGCCTGATTTTCACGCCCATCGTGCTGATTGTGACGCAACGCCTCGAAGTTCCGCCGATTCCGTACCTCATCGCGGTGGCCACGTCCGCGAATATCGGGTCGGTGATGTCGGTGACCGGAAATCCGCAGAACGCGGTGATCGGCGTTTCGGCGCATTTTTCGTTTCTGGGATTTCTGGCGCATCTGGCTCCGGTATCGCTCGTGGGATTGGTCGTCAATGGGGCGGTGCTTTCTGTTTTCTTCCGGCGCGAGATTTTTCACCACCCGCTGAAACGGCATCCGCCATCGTTGCCCGTGAAGCTGGAGCGTCGGTTACTGATCAAATGCTGCGTCGCGGCGGCGCTGGTGATTGTGCTCTGGATTCTGGGCTACTCGTTTCCACTGGTGGCGATTTCGGTCGGCGCGTTCATTCTGATCATCGGGCGCGTGAAGGCGCAAAACATTTATCGGCGGCTGGATTGGGAGCTGCTTTTGTTTTTCGCGTCGCTCTTTGTAGTGATCAAGGGATTCCAGGCGTCAGGCGCGCTGGATCACTTGATCGGATATTTTCAGGCCGGACTGCAAGGCGGAATGACTTCGCAATTATTCGCAGTGAGCGGCGTGATGCTGATTCTCTCGAATCTGGTGAGTAATTTGCCGGCGGTGCTGCTGTTCCGTCCGCTGGTGCAGGCGCTTCCGAATACGCATTACATCTGGCTGGCGGTGGCCGCGACCAGCACACTCGCCGGAAATGCGACCCCGTTCAGTTCTGTGGCGAATTTGATTGTGCTGCAGCAGGCGGCCAAAAAGGTGGAAATTACGTTCTGGGGATTCGCACGCGTGGGATTAATCGTGACGCTGATCACGACGCTTGCGGCGATTGCGATTCTGGCGCTCGAGCATCGGTTGTTGCCGGGGACGTGACCAAGCCGGGGAAATTTGCAGGGACGGACGGGAAATCCGCCCCTGCACATCGGAATGGGATGGAGAATGGATTTACTTCTTGGCGTGAGCGAAGTTTTCTTCGACTTGCGCCCAGTTGATGGTGTTCCACCAGGCCTCGAGATAATCGGGCCGGCGGTTCTGATATTTCAAGTAATAAGCGTGTTCCCAGACGTCCACACCGAAGAATGCCTTGCCGCCATCGATGATGGGATTGTCCTGGTTCGCTGACGATTCGATGACGAGTTTTCCGTCGCGGAACAGAAGCCAGGCCCAGCCAGAGCCGAAGCGCTTGACGCCTGCATCGTTGATTTTCGTTTTGAGGTCCGCGAAGCTGCCGAATGCGGCGCTGATGGCTTTGCCCAGTTCGCCGCCGGGTTCGCCGCCTCCGCCTTTCTTCATGATCTTCCAGAACAGGGAATGGTTCAGGTGGCCGCCGCCATTGTTGCGCACGGCGGTACGGATCGTTTCCGGCACTTTATTGATTTGCGCCAGCAGCTCTTCGATGGAAAGCTTCTGAAGGTCGGCGTGTCCCTCAAGCGCCTTATTCAGGTTGGTGACGTAGGCGCCGTGGTGTTTGTCGTGATGGATTTCCATGGTCTTCGCGTCAATGTGGGGTTCCAGTGCATCGAACGCGTACGGCAAAGGCGGCAATGTAAAAGTCATCTGAGGAGCGGCTCCTTGTCCTGTAGAAGGTCCGGTCATAATGTACCTCCTGATTTGAAGATCCTGCCCCATAATTATACGCGCCTGCCGGGGAACAGGGGTACGGGCAGCTGGAAATATTGGATGAGCTAAGGGAGTCGAGGATGCCATCCGTCGAGCATGTGGAAAAGCATTTCACCGCGACGGCCGCGGTGCGCGACATTGTTATTGGAATGTCGGACGGGCTGACGGTGCCATTCGCGCTGGCCGCCGGGTTGACGGGAGCGGTGGCGTCCACGGGGATCGTGGTGACGGCGGGGCTGGCGGAAATCGCGGCCGGTTCAATCGCGATGGGATTAGGTGGGTATTTGGCCGCAAAAACGGATACGGAGCATTACGCATCGGAGCTGGACCGGGAGTATCGCGAAACGGTGGAGCTGCCGGAAATTGAAACCGAAGAAGTGGCAAAGGTTTTTCGGGATTACGGTCTGACCGAAGAGCAAATGGTGCCGATCGTATCCACGATCACCGCGAATCAGAAAAAGTGGGTGGATTTCATGATGCGGTTCGAACTTGGCTTGGAACCGCCGGACCCCGCGCGGGCCACGCGTAGTGCCGCGACGATTGCGGCGTCGTACATTGCCGGGGGACTGGTCCCGCTCGCGCCCTATATGATCATTCACCATGACCTGCATCTGGCGCTGTTGTATTCAGTGGGGGTAACGCTGCTGGCGCTGTTTGGATTTGGCGCGATTAAAGGGCATTTCACCGGAGTGCAGCCCGTGCGCGGCGGGATGCAGACGGTGGTGGTAGGCGGCCTTGCGGCGGCCGCGGCATTTTTGATCGCTCGATTAATTAGTTAAGTCTTGCACACGCGAGCGAATCTTGCGCGCGATGGTCAATTGCTACTGGGTTGCCGGCGCGCTGCCCAGATTGCCGAACGGCCAGAGATTGAATGCTTTCAGCATTCCATCCTCGTGTTTTTCGATCAGCATTTGTGCGGTTTTTTCCTGTGGCCACGGACGGGCGAGTCGCTCGGGCCGGTCGGCGATCCAGAACGCAGCCAGAGCCATCACCGTCGAGTTGCGATCCAGAACATCCGCTTTCACTTTGTCGAAAGTGTCCACGGCGGAGTGGTGCGTGTATTTATAGTCCGAAGTGTCCTGATTGAGGTTGATGGCGGGAAGTCCAGCCAGTGTGAACGGCCCGGTATCGGTGCCGAATTCCACTTCGTCGTCCACTTGTAAATCGCCAAACGCCTGCAGCGACAGAGCGAATTTCTGCACGGCGGGAATCAATTCATCATGGCCACCGAGTTGGAAGCCGGTCACCGCGCCTTGTCCCTCATCGAGAATCAGCGCCGCGACGTAATTGGGAATTTCATTCTGATGCGCCTTCACGTACGCAAGCGAGCCGAGCAAACCTTCTTCCTCGCCGGTGAACAGCACGAAGCGAATAGTGCGGCGCGGTTTGAATCCTGATTGGATGATGGCCTCAGCCGCGCCCAGCGTCACCGCGGTTCCGCAACCATTGTCCGTAGCGCCCGAAGCAAGATCCCAGGAATCCAGGTGGCCGCCGACAATGATCACTTGCTCCGGATTTTGCGTGCCGCGAATTTCGCCCACAACGTTGGCGGAATCCACGGGACCGTCGCTGGCGCGATTCTGCACATTTATTTTCAGGCGCACGAACTGGCCGCGCGCGAGGTAGCGTTCCAGTTGTTCCTGATCTTCCGCGGACATGCTGACGACGGGAATGTCGAAGTAAGCGTCGAAGCCCAACGCGCCGGTGTGAGTCAGGTGCATTCCGAAACTCTTGCGGCCGCCCTGGCCGCCGATGACGGCGATGGCTCCGGCTTTATGCGCCGCGACCAGAAAACTGCCGAACTTGACGAAAGCGACCATGCGGTCCTTGGGCGCTTCGCCCTTTTGAATGATCAGCAGAATTTTTCCGCGCCAGTTGCCGGAATTATTTTTCAACTCGTCATCCAGCTGGTAGGCATTCACGGCAACGACGTCGGCTTCGGCGCCTGCGGCCGGCGTGGAACCAACCCAGCCCAGCGAATCAACCATCAGCTTGCGGTGGATGGGAGCGACCAGTTCGGCGTCGGCGGAAATGCGCGTCCAACCACGCGAAATTTTCCAGGGTTCGGTGTGGACATTTTCCAAGCCGATCGCTTTCATTTTCACGACGCCCCAGGCAATGGCGCGCGCTGCGTCGGGCGAGCCGGTAACGCGCGCGCCGATGTCGTCGCTCAATTCTTCCAGATCCTGGTAGGCGTGCGACTCCATGTCACCGGCGCCGGCGATAGCAACCAGAGCTTTCGCGGTGGCGTCGTCTTCGGTCGCGGCCGCTCGCTTCGGTTCGCCGGGGGCGGAGATTGCCGGCCGCGCCGCCAGCAACAGCAAAGCCGCGCCGGATACGAGCGCGAGGATTTTTCGAGTCATGCGAAAGCTCCTATTCATTTTCAAATTCAATGCCGGGAAAATCTCTAGAAAGAAAAAAAACGGCTGCGCAGCCACGTCCAGGCGCGAGCCAGGGGGCGCTCTAAGTACATCAAACAATGTAGAGTACCAGAACTGTGCCTTTAGACGGACCGCAAACAAAATCGCTCAGAGAACCCCAAACTCATTCTCTGCATCTATATACCGGGGAGGAAAGCATGCTTCCCGCCGGGACGGCAGAAACACTTATTCCCGGCTCATACGTCAAATACCCTATTCGCCGTAGCGCCAACGTAGCGCTCCACGCGATATAATCGAGGATCTACAAGAAAGATGATATCAAGGAGAGACAGCCATGGAACGCAGTAGCTTCAGTATTCGCCGCTGGGTCGCGACAGTCGTCGTGATCGCGGCATTTGCGGGGGGAGCCCTGCTCTCGCAGGGATTCCGCGACTGGGCGGGTCACACCGTCCTGGGCTCGCCCAGAGAGCCAATCGCCATCGCGCAAAACGCGCTGCCGGTGAGCCTGGGAAATTTTGCCAATGGATTTTCCGCAGTGATCAAGCCCGCGCTGCCCGCGGTCGTAAACATTCGCACATCCAAAATGGTGAAGGCGCAGGCCAATCAGATGTCGCCATTTTTTAACGACCCGATGTTCCGCCAATTTTTCGGCGATCAGTTTGGCGGAGGTAAACCGCACGCGGAGCGCGAGCAGGCTCTGGGTTCGGGCGTAATCGTTACAGCCGACGGAACGATTCTGACCAACAATCACGTGATTGACGGCGCTTCGGACATCAAAGTCTATTTGAGCGACAAGCGCGAATTCAAGGCCAAGCTCGTAGGCGCCGATCCCAAGACGGACATCGCGGTGCTGAAAATCGATGCGGGCAGTTTGCCCACTCTTCCGCTGGGCGATTCTTCGCAGCTCAACGTGGGAGACTTGATCTTCGCCATCGGCGATCCGTTCGGAATCGGCGAGACGGCTACGATGGGAATCGTCAGCGCCACCGGCCGCGGACAACTGGGAATTGAGGATTACGAGAACTTCATCCAGACCGACGCGGCGATTAATCCGGGAAATTCCGGCGGCGCGATGATTGATATCCACGGCAACCTGGTAGGCATCAACACCGCCATTCTTTCACACGGTTCAGGCGGCAATGAAGGTGTGGGTTTTGCGATTCCGATGAGCATGGCGAAGCCCGTGATGGATCAAATTCTGGCGCACGGTAAAGTGGTGCGCGGCTACCTGGGCGTGCACATTCAGGACCTGTCTCCGGAAATCGCCAAGGCTTTCAATTACAACTTGAGTGGCGGCGCGCTGATCGGCGACGTCTCTCCGAACACGCCGGCATCGAAGGCCGGGTTGCAGAAGGGCGATGTGATCGTCAAGCTCGACGGGCAACCGGTGAGCGACTACGTGGACCTGCGCCTTCGAATTTCGCAGATGGCGCCGGGCACTTCGGTGAAGCTGGACGTCTGGCGCGATGGGAAAACGCAGAACTATACCGTGGCGCTCGGTGAACTGCCGGAAAAAGCAGAAGCCGAAGAGAGCAGCGGCACCGAGAGCGGCGGCGGGCTCGAGGGAGTGGAGGTCGATGAACTGACGCCGGAAATCGCGCAGCAGCTGAACCTGGGCGCGGGAGCTCACGGAGTCGTAGTTACATCGGTCGATCCATCCAGCCCGGCAGCGGCGGCGCAGCCGCCGATCGGTCGTGGCGATGTGATCGCCGAGATCAACCACAAACCGATCCGCAGCGTGAGTGATTACAAGCAGGCGGTTGCAGCGGCAGCAAACCAGCCCCTGTTATTGCTGGTAAATCATGGTGGAGTGACGGGATATTCGGTCGTGCAGCCGCACTAAGCTGCATCGGCTCAACAAGAACACGCTAAGTGCGGGGGCATGGCTGGCCACAGTCATGCCCCTTTACTTACGTCACATTTAATCATTAAAATTCGCAACTGATCCCCCCAGCCGGGTTAGATTGATGCAGGGAGTTGCCATGCGGGTGGACGCTTCGCAACGAATCTGCCGAAGGGCTAACCTTCTAGGAACCCCCAGTGCTTGGGTTATCGCTTTCAGCACGACTGGGGGTAGAATAGTACTCGAGTCCTATTCTCCCCAGCCCCTCGTTCTAGTACTAATGAAGTGTCAACCGCAATTCTGTCTCGACGAATCTTAATATCTTGATTCAAGGATCCTGGTGATTTTTATGGCGCACAGTAGAAATCGAGCTGTCTTCAATGAATCGCTCCTCCCGGAAGCCGAACCGCGCTGGGACCTGTTCAGCGCCGGATTTGGGCTGCAGATTGCTGCGGTAACCGCGCTGGTGGTGATACCCCTGCTGCTGCCGCAAAAGCTGAATTTTGTGCAGCGATATTACACGACGCCGATTGAGGCGCCTCCGATCGTAGCCTGGAAGCCGCAACCAGTGCAGCCGGCACCGAAACCGGTTCCAGTGAAGCATGAAATTGTGAAGGAAATTCCCAAGCCGAAGCTGGAACCTGTGGTGGAACTGCCCAAGCCGCGAATCTACGCGCCGGTCGTTCCCACGGCCCCGATCGTGAAGAAGCCCGCGGTGCGCAAGGATACTCCGCCCGACATGACGGAAGTAGCCAAGGCCTTCCCTGATCCCACGCCGCCTATGTCCATGGGCAGCTCGGCAATTCCAACTTTGAAGAAGCCTCGCGAAGCCGTGCAGACCGGCGGATTCGGCGACCCGAACGGAGTGCCGGCCAATGGAAAGACGAACAAGGCCGCGAATATCAATATTCAAGGCGCGTACGACATGCCCGCTGGGCCCGGCACTGGCAACGGCACGGGCGGCGCCAAGGGCGCCAAGGGCGTGATCGCCAGCACCGGGTTTGGTAACGGTGTGGCAGTGGGAGGACCCGGCGGTCCGCCTCACGCCGCCGTGCAGCAGGGTGGTTTCGGCGACGAAAACGTGGCAGCGGCAGCGCCGAAAATCAGGCAGACGGCGAATGTGGCCGCGAAGACCACGCCGGTGGAAATTCTCTTCAAGCCAAAACCAACCTATTCCAACGAAGCGAAGGCGAAGAACATCGAGGGCGAAGTTCTTCTGCAGGTAGTTTTCACGGCGTCGGGGGACGTCAAGGTTCTACGCGTCGTGCAGGGTCTGGGCTATGGGCTTGACGAGTCCGCAGAATCAGCAGCGCGGCAGATTCGCTTCAAGCCGGCACAACAGGATGGCCAAACAGTGGATTCGACCGCCATCGTCCACATCGTATTCCAATTGGCGTCTTGAAAGGGGAATGGAGATGCGCACGTGCAAGAGCTTCGGTTTGGCAATAATTCTGGCCGGTTTCCTGGCCGGTTCAGTTTCCGCACAGACCACGCAAACGGCTGATCAAACCCAGCCGCAGGCAGGGACGAACAGTTCGGCGCCGGTCGTGACCGTCGATCAAGCGATCGATCACTTGATCGCCCGCGAACACGATGAAATCGCGACGATCCGGCGTTTCAGCCCGCTCATCGAAACCTATATTCAAGACATGAAGACGGACAAAGAGATGGGCGCCATTCCCGTCCGCGACCACTATTTTCTGGGCCAGGCGGACCTCTCCAAAGGCATCGTGGACAATTCGATGCTGAACGGGCGCAAAGGCAAGTTCGATGCCTTCAATCCTCTCACGCATATGAGCGGTCTGTTCACTTCTTCCTACGTGCCGGAAGGCTTCCTGCAGATGATTTACATTGATACGAACGGGTTCGATCGCCAGCACTATCAGTTTGACTATGTGCGGCGCGAATTCCTGGGAGAAGTGCGCTGCGTGGTATTCGACATCACTCCGCTGCCGAAGTCCGGCAAAGGCCGCTTCAAGGGCCGCGTGTGGGCCGACGATCAGACTTTCACGATTGTGCGCTTCAACGGCGTTTACACTCCGATCGCGGGCATCAACGCCTTCAACTTGCACTTCGACAGCTGGCGCTTGAACGTTCAGCCCGGACTGTGGCTGCCAGCGTACATTTACAGCCAGGAATCCGATCTCCGCGATTTCTTTGGCGGGGACATTCGCTTTAAATCGCAGACGCGTTTGTGGGGCTATAACCTGAAGAATGTGGGCCGTCAGGAAGAATTCAGCGAGATGACCATCGAATCGCCCACCATTCAGGACCAGGCCGCGCAATCGCAGGATCGTTCACCCATCGAAGCCCAGCGCGAATGGCAACATGTGGCGGAAATCAATGTGCTGGACCGCCTGCAGCGCATCGGATTGCTCGCGCCTCCAGGAGAAGTGGACAAAGTACTGGAAACGGTCGTGAACAACCTGGAAGTGACCAACAACCTGGACGTGCAACCGGAAGTGCACTGCCGCGTGCTGCTCACCGGAACTCTGGAAATGTTCTCGATCGGCCACACGATCGTGCTGAGCCGTGGCTTGTTGGACGTGCTGCCGGATGAAGCCAGCCTGGCCACCATGCTCGCGCAGGAATTGGCCGACATCATCGTGACCAAGCCTTCGACCGATCAGTGGGGATTTAACGACACCACGAACGTAACCACAACCGAAGCGCTGGCGCATTTTTCGTTCAAGGACAGTCCGGCGCAAATTCAGATGGCCAACGACAAGGCGCTGGAACTGCTGAAGAATTCTCCTTACAAGGACAAGCTCGGCAGCGCCGGACTTTTCTTAAAACAACTGGATGCGCAGTCGAAGAATTTGCCCGCGCTGATTAATCCGCACCTGGGCAATCGCGTATCTCTGAGCGCATCGCTGTTGAGCGCCGCTCCGACGCTCGATCCCACGAAGATCGACCAGATCTCCGCTCTTCCGGTAGGCGCGCGCATCAAACTCGACCCCTGGAACGATCATGTCGAGCTGGTGAAGGCGAAACCCATTCCGCTGCTCTCGGCGCGTGAAAAAATGCCGTTCGAAGTCACGCCCTTCATGCCGTTCCTGACGCGGTACCAGAAGCCTGGGACGGGCATCTCGGCGGACCCGACGAAAGCGGACTTGGCGAAGAAGGATCCGCAAGCGCCGCAACAACAACAGCAGCAGTAGACCAGTTTTCTCCCTCTGCATGCCGGCGGTTGGATGGCCTCCAACCGCCGGTTTTTTTTGCGCCGCTGCAGTTCGGTTCATCGGCGCAGCGGCGAGCGATAGGCTCGAGAAGCTTCTAATTATTCAGCGGAAGGCGCAGACGGGCTTCCGAGCCGCGCTGCGTGGAGCGATTTTCCAGAGTGAGTGAGCCGCCGTGGGCTTCGGCGATCTGCCGGCTCAGCACCAGGCCGATTCCCGAGCCGCCCTGCTTGGTTGTGAAAAATGGCACGAAAAGATTCGCGGCGCTGGGAATCCCCGGCCCGTCATCCTGCACCCACACTTCGATGCTGCCGTTCTGGCGCTCCCAGCCGACGCGTACTCCGCCACCGGTTTCCAGCGCTGCGTCCACGGCGTTGTGCAGCAGATTAATCAATAATTGTTCGAGTTGGTCGGGATCGGCTTGTATTTCGGTGTCAGGGCCAGCCTGCAGTTGCACGGGAAGCCGCGGTTCGAGCCCCACCACTCTGCGAACCCATACTCCGACGCTCATCGGCTGAAAGACCGGCGGTGGAAGCTTGGCAAGCCGCGCGTAGGCGTTCATGAAACGCGCAAGACCATCGGTGCGTGCAGCGATCACGTTGAGTCCGCTGCGCATATCTTCCTGCCAATCCGGCGCACGATCCTCGCGACCGAGCATGCTGCCCAAATTTTCCGCGACGGATTTGATGGGCGCGAGGGAATTATTCAGTTCGTGGCCGAGAACGCGGATCAGGCGCTGCCACGCCTGACGCTCTTCGTCACGCAAGGCGCGGCTTAGATCGGTGATCACCAGCAACTGGTGCGGCAGGCCGGCTTCGCGAAA
>DATNLN010000017.1:0-2959 GCA_035602855.1 Candidatus Acidiferrales bacterium | reverse complement strand
CAATACGGAAGGCGATCTGAAAGTCGGGATCTCGGGAGGCCACCGTCCTTCAGGCCGCGGCGTCCTGCGAAACTCGCTGGACCTCCGTGATGAGACCAGTCCCCACGTCGAAGATAAATCCCCGCACAGGAACTTCTTTGGCGATCCACGGATGTGATCTGACCTTCTCGATCTGTTCCCGTGTGTTCTGTTCAGGGTCCTTGTAAGAGAAGAAGCGCATCGGAGCGGGCGACGCGTCGCCGGTTAAAGCTGTGAGTTTCGCGTTCATCTCATCGTCAGTGAATGTTTCGTGAATCCGCAGCCGGTGTGATTGAGGAGCATGATCTCCGTCGTTCCGAGGACACGGTTGGAAACGATAAGCTCTCCGAGCACATCTTCGGTTACCGCTGGCCCGCCGGTTCGGATAACGTCGATATCGGCTTGCGGCAGCCCCAGGATTTCGGGGAGGTTTGAAAGTCTGGGATCCATGCAGGTTACAACTGCGATCTTGGGGGTTGGATGCGCTCCCAGCTTTCGATCGTATTTCTTGGCATACGTCTTGTTTGCTTCTAGTGCTTTGTCGATAATGCTCATCGCAAATCTCCTTTATTGGCTAGTGTAGGTTGGTCAGAAGAACCTCCGATGCGGGTGGAACCCCCGACCACATGGATCAAGCGGTTGTAATTTAATAGGCTGATGCAGCGCTGATTGAAGAATTCAGCGGAGCCATCTACTCGAGTCGACCATACCAACCCCGGAATCGTGTCAACCATGAGGAGAACGTCTTCCGGCTTTTCACGTTGACAGGAGCCATGGCCTGCGGCTGTCATCCGCGGATTATAGTCCCTTTCCTAGCTTCCCAGTGTATACGGACTGTGAATAGACGCATCCCCACTCGTCCGGCACGGCGAACATATAGAACAGGCTGAGAGAGAGGACCCGAAAGCGATCTGGTAATTGAATCGGAGTGGACCCAGAAAGCTCGCAGTTGCGATGGCTTCGTTTGAACTGACGAATCTCGAATGGGCAGATCCCATGCTCACGAGGCAGGTGCTCTCCTCCGCTGCTACCATCCGCTTGGGAGGCAGCCGCGCTGCCCTGCGGCGACAGATCAAGCTCAGGCTGACGCCCGCTTTCGAGTCTCCGATCCCACAGAGTATTAATGAAGGCGGTGGGGATTCTGGTGCCCGTCGGTACCTGTGAGACTTCTTCTCAAATGCTGCAAATCATTGGAATCGCCGACCTTCTTCTACTTCAGAGCGGAATCTCAATCATCAACGGCGTTCCAATTGGCGAGACGGCAGCGACCTAACAGATTGAAAACAAAAACCTTTGGTAGGGGCGGTGGGGATCGAAATGACAGGCAAACCAATAAGGCTTGCGCTCTCTATGCGTTGCCGCCACCGCCACTCGCCAATTGGAACAAACGGAACAAGCGTCAAGCCCAGCCGTCTCAGGTGTGCCGTGGAGCTGATGCAGCGTCACAACAGCAACTGAGCGTCTAGCTTGGACTCGAACGTTCAACTACGCGCAGACTAAACAGGCTTGCAGGGGTCGCGCGATTTCGCAGCAGCGGTCTCCCGCTACGAAATTCCGGTTAGCCCGTAGTCCTCCCAGAATTTGCCGCAGGGCGCGGTGATCACTCCCCACAAGCCGACTTCTCGGTAGTTATCGTGTCTCAGTGAGTGCATTGGCGAAAATGCACTCACCGAGATTCACCAATTTCAGATGGGTTAAAGCCTGGGGCTCACATCCATCTCGGAGGCCCGCGTCAGTGCTTGCGTGTCGATATACTCCTTAATGTGCGCTATTTTGCCATCTCGAATGGTAATGTCGAAGACCCACTCGTCCCTGTACAGCTTATTCGTAGCGTAGATTTTCCCCGTAGCGACGCCGATGACCAGAACCCGGTCTCCCTGCGCCACGAATTCGGGGGGCGTTGGGTATCTCATTTCCACCTCGTTGGACGCCTTCTTAAGCACAGCCGCCAATTCCGCGTGCCCGCGGTACGTGCCGGCCAGCGGCCAGCCCTCGCCCGGAATGATCCACTCAATATCTTCGGTAACCAACGCCAGCAGATCCTGCTCATTGTAGCTGCCTATTGCTGCAAAGAAATCCTTCACAATTTGGACATTCTTTTCGATAGTCATCGATATCTCTCCTTTTTGTTACATTAAGTGTGTCCGATCTAATCGGGCGTTTCGCAACCGACCTTCTTTGGCCAATCACACGGTCGTAAATCGATTACTGCTCCTTCTTGAACAGGTCCTGGAAGATGAGCCGACCCCAGGTTTTCCCGCGTGCGTGCACCAGCGCGCCACCCTCGTTGAACTTTCCCAACTTGACGGGTGCGAACCCGAGTTGTATGGCCAAATCCGCCACGGGAGCGGTCGCGTCCTCGTCGTCGCTCGACAGAAAGACGACCCGATGGCCGCCCTCGACGATCGGATCGGTCGCCAAGGTGGCCGCAAGAAGGTGATTGAAGCCTTTCACGAACTTGGCGCCGCTAAACGACTTCGCAACGAAGGCGGAGGATGGGAGACCGTCCAGCTCCTCAGGGAGAACTCCAAACGCGTTTGTCGCGTCGATAACCGTCTTCCCTTTCCAGCTCGGCAGGGCCTTCGCAACCTCGCGATGTTCCCCGAACGGGACCGCCAAGATGATTGTGTCGGCGTCGAGTGCATCCCGCAGCGACTTGGCGACGACCGTGGATCCAATCGCCCGAGCCTGCGGTGCCAACGCCTCGGGGGGCCGGCGACTCGCAACGGTCACGTCGATGTTTTTACGGGCGAAGGCGTGGGCGAGGGCCTGACCTATCTTTCCGAATCCTACAATTGCGTAGCTCATAATGTTTCTCCGATCCGTGTTGATATTGATTCCCAGCCTTCGACGGCGCGGGACATCAAATTCCGTTCTGTGGCGACCTTCCGTAAACGTCCCGCGGTAAATCACTTTGCGGGCCGCCGGAAGGTCAGCCGCT
>DATNLN010000228.1:0-54496 GCA_035602855.1 Candidatus Acidiferrales bacterium | reverse complement strand
CGGCGTGGCCGGGACCTGGAAGGACCTCACCGACTCGGTGAACTCCATGGCCAGCAACCTGACCGGCCAGGTGCGCAATATCGCGGAAGTAGCGACGGCGATTGCCAGCGGCGACCTCTCCAAAAAGATCACGGTGAACGTGAGCGGCGAAATCCTGCTGTTGAAAGAAACAATCAACACGATGGTGGACCAGCTGAATGCCTTCGCCGGCGAAGTAACGCGCGTAGCGCGCGAAGTAGGAAGCGAAGGCCGTTTGGGCGGCCAGGCGAACGTGCCGGGCGTTGCGGGAACCTGGAAAGACCTTACCGACTCGGTGAACTCGATGGCCGGCAACTTGACCGGCCAGGTGCGAAACATCGCCGAAGTGACCACGGCGGTTGCGCGCGGCGACCTGTCGCGCAAGATCACCGTGGACGTGAAGGGCGAAATTCTCGAGCTGAAGAACACCATCAATACCATGGTGGACCAGCTCAACGCGTTCGCGGGCGAAGTGACGCGCGTCGCGCGCGAAGTCGGCACCGAAGGCAAATTGGGCGGCCAAGCCGAAGTGCCTGGAGTCGGCGGCACCTGGAAGGACTTGACCGACAACGTGAACTTCATGGCCAGCAACTTGACGGGCCAGGTGCGCAACATCGCCGAAGTCGCGACGGCGATCGCAAGCGGCGACCTCTCGCGCAAGATCACGGTGGACGTGCGCGGAGAAATTCTGCAGCTAAAGGAAACTCTGAACACGATGGTCGAGCAGCTGCGTTCCTTTGCTGCGGAAGTCACGCGCGTGGCGCGCGAAGTCGGCAGCGAAGGGCGGCTGGGAGGCCAAGCGAACGTCACGGGCGTTGCGGGAACCTGGAAGGACCTGACCGACTCGGTGAACGCCATGGCCGGCAACTTGACCGGCCAGGTGCGCAACATCGCCGAAGTGACTACCGCCGTAGCCCGAGGCGACCTGTCGCGCAAGATCACCGTGGACGTGAAGGGCGAAATCCTGGAACTAAAGAACACGATCAACACCATGGTCGACCAACTCAACGCGTTCGCCGCCGAAGTCACGCGCGTGGCGCGCGAAGTCGGCACCGACGGCAAGCTGGGCGGCCAAGCGCAAGTTCCGGGCGTGGCTGGCACGTGGAAGGATTTGACGGACAACGTGAACGTGATGGCTGCGAACCTCACCGAGCAGGTGCGCGGCATTGTGAAAGTAGTGACCGCGGTCGCGAACGGCGAGTTGACGAAAAAACTCACCGTGAACGCGAAAGGTGAAGTCGCCGCGCTGGCCGACACCATCAACAACATGACGGACACCCTGGCGACGTTTGCGGATCAAGTCACGACCGTGGCTCGCGAAGTGGGAGTGGAAGGCCGCTTGGGTGGTCAAGCGAACGTTCCGGGAGCCGCCGGCACGTGGAAGGACTTGACCGGAAACGTGAACCTGCTTGCGGACAACCTGACCAACCAGGTGCGCGCGATCGCTGAAGTAACCACCGCGGTGACCAAAGGCGACCTGACTCGCTCGATTCAAGTAGAGGCGAGCGGTGAAGTCGCCGAGCTGAAAGATTACATCAACACGATGATCAACAACCTCCGGCTCACCACCGACCGCAACAACGAGCAGGACTGGCTGAAAACAAACCTCGCGCGCTTCACTGGAATGTTGCAAGGACAGCGCGATTTGACGACCGTAGGACGCAGCCTGTTGTCTGAGCTCGCTCCGCTCGTTAGCGCGCAGCAAGGCGTGATTTATCAGATGGAGTCGGAGGAATCGGGAACCATGGTGCTGCTATCGGCCTTTGCGGATAGCGATCAGGATGGGCATCCCAGCCGTCTGCACGTGGGCACCGGCCTTGTCGGGCAGTGTGCCGCGGAAAAGCAGCGCATGTTGATTACCGAAGTGCCGGCCAATGCCGTGCCGATTCGCTCCGGACTATTTCGGGCCGTGCCGCGCAGCGTGATTGTGCTGCCGATTCTATTCGAAGACCGCGTGAAAGCGGTGATCGAGTTGGCGTCGCTCAGCGTATTCACCGCATCGCATCTGGCGTTTCTGGATCAGCTGACTTCCAGCATCGGCATCGTGCTTAACAGTATTGAGGCCACGATGCAGACCGAAGGCCTGCTGAAGCAATCGCAGCAATTGGCTACCGAGCTGCAAACGCAGCAGACCGAATTGCAGCAGACCAACGAGCAGCTGGCGCAGAAAGCGCAGCAGCTGGCCGAACAGAACGTGGAAGTGGAGCGCAAGAACCAGGAAATCGAGCAAGCGCGCCGTGCCGTGGAAGAAAAAGCCAAAGAGCTGGCACTCACCTCCAAGTACAAGTCGGAGTTCCTGGCGAATATGTCTCACGAGCTGCGTACGCCGCTCAATAGCATTCTTGTTCTGGGCCAGCAGCTGGCTGACAACCCCGACAGCAATTTGACCAACAAGCAGGTGGAATTCGCGCGCACCATTCACGGCGCCGGCACCGACCTGCTGAACCTGATCACGGACATTCTGGACCTCTCGAAGATCGAATCCGGGACCGTCTCGGTGCAAGCCGAAGAAGTGTTCTTCGCCAGCCTGCTGGACATGATCGCTCGTCCGTTCCGGCACGAAGCAGAGAACCGTCACCTCAATTTCGAAGTCCACTCCGATCCTCATTTGACGCGCAGCCTGGTCACCGATTCCAAGCGTTTGCAGCAGGTGCTCAAGAATTTGCTCTCCAACGCGTTCAAGTTTACCGAGAAAGGCGGCGTGCGCATGTCGGTATTCGCCGCCGAAAGCGGTTGGACCGATGGCCACCCGGTTCTGGGCAGGTCCGCCGCCGTGGTTGCCTTCGAGGTCACCGACACCGGCATCGGCATTCCGCCCGAGAAGCAGCGCATTATTTTTGAAGCGTTCCAACAAGCCGACGCCGGAACCAGCCGCAAATACGGCGGCACGGGACTGGGCCTGGCGATCAGCCGCGAACTGGCCGGGCTGCTCGGAGGCGAGATTCAGTTGCGCAGCACGCCGGATGAGGGCAGCACGTTCACCTTGTATCTGCCGCAAACCTACGTGGGTCCTTCGACGGGCGTCGCCGGCGCAGAATCCAAATCTTCGGCCATGCCCGCGCAGGGTCAGTCGATCGCGGCAGCCGCGTCCAAGCGCGCGATCGAGCAGATCACCATCGCCGACGACCGCGAAAACCTGCAGCCGGAAGATGCGATTCTGCTCATCGTGGAAGATGATCCCTACTTCGCCACCATGCTGTGCGATCTGGCGCGCGACAATGGATTCAAAGTCCTGGTCGCGACGCGCGGTGCCGAAGCGCTGGCATTGGCTCACGAGTTTCAGCCGACAGCCATTTCCCTGGACGTTTTCCTGCCGGACATGCTGGGCTGGACGGTTCTGAATCACTTCAAGCAGGACCCGCGCACGCGTCACATTCCGGTGCAAATGTTGACCCTGGATGAAGACCGGCAGCACGGCCTGGCGCGCGGAGCATTCTCTTACTTGATCAAGCCGGCGACCTCCGATCAATTGAAGGCCGCCTTTGCGCGCATGAAGGAATACACGACGCCGCGGCGCAAGCGTTTATTGGTGGTGGAGGACAATCCCGCCGAGCAACTCAGCATCCGCGAATTGCTGGGCTACGAAGATATTGACGTCGAAATTGCCTCGACCGGCTCGCAAGCTCTGGCAGCCATTGACGAGCAGGCGTTCGATTGCGTCGTGCTCGACCTGCGACTTCCGGACATGTCTGGATTTGAAATATTGGAGCGCTTCCGCGACACTCCATCGCTCAGCGATTTGCCGGTTGTGGTGTTTACGGGGAAAGACTTGTCGCCGGAAGAGGATGCCCGCCTGCATTTGCTGGCGCGCAGCGTGGTGGTCAAGGGCGTGGAATCTCCGGAGCGGCTGCTGGATGAAACCGCGCTGTTCGTGCATCGCGTGGTCACCGACCTGCCGCCGGAAAAACAGAAGATGCTGGATCTGTTGCATCATTCCGATGATGCGCTGGTCGGGAAAAAGGTGCTGGTGGTGGACGATGACGTGCGCAATATTTTTGCGCTCAGCAGCGTGCTGGAGCGCCGCGGGATGACGGTGCTGACAGCCGGCACCGGACGCGAAGCGATCAACATGCTAGAGTCCACCCCGGATGTGGCGATCGTGCTGATGGACATCATGATGCCGGACATGGATGGTTATGAGACGATGCAGATCATCCGCCGCAATCCATCTTTCCGGCGCTTGCCGATCATCGCTTTGACAGCGAAAGCCATGAAAGGGGATCGCGAAAAATGTCTGGAGGCGGGAGCTTCGGAATATCTGGCGAAACCGGTGAACACCGAGCAGCTGCTCTCGGCGTTACGGATGTGGTTCCACCGGTAGCATGGTTTCCGGTTTCTAGCGGTTGAAATTCGATCGTGGAGAGTCGCGCAGCAATCACTTGCAGCAAGCGGCCTGAATCGAGAGGAAGAAAATGGGCGAGCAGGAAAAAGTAAACATTCTGATGGTGGACGATCAGCCGGGCAAGCTGATGACCTATGAAGCCATTCTCAACGAGCTGGGAGAAAATTTGATCAAGGCGCGCTCCGGCAAAGAGGCGCTGGACCATTTACTGAAAACCGATATCGCCGTGGTGCTGATGGACGTAAGCATGCCGGAACTGGACGGCTTCGAGCTGGCGGACATGATCCGGCAGCACCCTCGTTTTCAGAAGATCGCAATAATTTTTATTTCCGCCGTGCACCTGACGGACCTGGACCGTCTGAACGCCTACCAACGCGGCGCGGTGGAATATATTTCCGTGCCGGTGGTTCCGGAATTGTTGCGCGCGAAGGTGCGAGTGTTCGCCGACCTGCATCGCAAAACGCAGCAGCTGGAGATGCTGAATCGCGATCTGCGTACGCTCTCGGCCCGGCTGATGGCGATGCAAGATGAAGAACGCCGGCGCATCGCACGCGATTTGCATGACGGCATCGGGCCTTTGATCGCGGCGCTATCCATGAATAATGGTTTGCTGGCGCAGCAAACGAAAAAGCTCGGACCCGAGGTGAGCGAGGTGTTGCAGCAGAATAATCAGTTGGTGGAGCAACTTTCAAAAGAAACCCGCACGATCTCGCATCTGCTTCATCCGCCTCTGCTGGACGAGATCGGCCTGTTACCGGCGATTCGAATGTTTGCGGAAGGTTTTGCGGAGCGCAGCAGCGTGAAGGTGACCGTCGAGTTGTCGCCGGAAATCGGCCGACTACCGCCCAATGTGGAAATATCGGTTTTTCGAATCGTGCAGGAGTGCCTCACGAACGTCTACCGGCACTCGGGAAGCAAGACGGCGCGTATCAAGATCGAGCCTTCGCAGGAAAAACTGCTTACCGTGCAAGTGTGCGACGAAGGCAAGGGCATGCCGCGCACCAATGGCGTGCCGGTAGCTGCGGGATCAAATCACGGCGTGGGATTGAGCGGGATGCGTGAACGGTTGCGCGAGCTCGGCGGCACGCTGGATATTCAATCGAGTGAGCATGGCACGACGGTGATCGCGGCCGTCCCCGTTTCTAAGACGATGGTGAAAAGTTTATGATTTCGCCGGCCGCCGGTGAGGCCTGGGAAATGTTTGCGCCTGTGGGCTGCTGCGCTCTCGCAAGTTGGGCGGGAGATTCCTAATGCGCACTCGATTCCTCATCGTGGACGATAGCGAGCTGGTGCGAAAATCGCTGCGCACGGTACTACAAGCGAATCCCGAGTGGGAGATATGCGGCGAGGCGGCCGATGGCGAGAGTGCTGTCGCGTTGTTCAAAGAGTTGCATCCCAACATCGTGATTCTGGATTTTCAAATGCCGGGCATTAATGGAATCGAAACGGCGAGGCGCATGTCCGAAATCGCGCCCGCGGTGCCGATCGTTTTGTTCACACAACATGCCAGTTCCGATTTGGAGAAACACGCTCGTGAAGTGGGCATTCGCTCGGTCGTGTCAAAAACGAATGCGTTTCCGATGGTCGGGATGATTGAGGCGCTGCTGGGGCCGACGGATCCCGATCCGGGCGCCAAAGAATCCGCAAGCCCTGTAAAAGAGTAAAACTGAATCGTTGCGCGTCACTGTGGGCTTGGCATAGCCGAGCGGCATCAGGGGCGTCGAGGTCAAAAATACGTTAGTTCATGTATGGAGAGCCTGCGATCAAAGGTTCATATTGCACCTAGGCTCCCCAGGAAACATGCCAACACCACGCCGGGAGGATGTTCCCCCATCCTCCCGCCCCCTCCTAAAAAGTCCCGCAACCGATGCAGCGCACCGCAACGGTACGTACAGGCCGTCTGTGGACTCCTTCGAATACCGGCACAGTTCCAGCGCCGGGTCCGGGACGGGGGATTTTCGTATCACTCGCTTTTGAGGCGATCAAGGAGCGGCGGCGGCAATTCGTGCAGCAATTCCAGGAAGACGCCGTTCGTCCAGCCAAATCCAATCACATTCTGGCTGTAGCCCTCCACGATATGGGTGATGGAGGTGCGTTTGACGACGTTATACTTTTCGCGGATGTACTTGTCGGTCACAAAATTGTCAATCACCATGCTCAGGAAATTATAGGCGACGCGGTCGGCTTCCGCGCTGAAGCCGTAGCGTCGCATTCCGTCTACCGCAAGCAGTTGAATCGGCGCCCAACCGTACGGGTAATCCCACTGCGCCTGAGATTCCGCGCGGCTCATGGCCAGGCCGCCCGGCTGCTCAAAGAGCGAAAGATTCCTTACCACCGCTTGCGCCTGTTCGGGCGACGCTAAGCCGGCCCAAAGCGGATAGAACGTGGTGGCGTAATCGTAGGTAGAAAGTGTGCGGGTCATGAAGTTGTAATCGAAGTAGAGCCCTTGCTTCGGGTCCCAGAGATATTTCTGAATCAATTTTTGACGCTGGAAGGCGAGCGCCTTCCAGCGTTCGGCTTCCTCCGGTCGCCCCAGCAGAATACTGGTGCGTTCCAGGTCTTTTTCGGTTTTGTAGAGCAGGCTATTCAGGCACACGGGGGCATAGTGGTGAGTCTCCGCGCTGAACGGGCCAAAGCGAAAGGAAACATCGAATCCGGATTCGCGCATGCTGCGGTCGCCTTTGTAATAGTCCGCCGACAACGTGACCTGGCCTACCGGCGAATGCGCGTTCGCCGGATCGTCCTGCGAATTTTGCTCCGGCTGTCCGTTGTGAGCGAAGACAGGGAAGGGCGGCCCGACCAGAGATTGGATCGGATGATCCTTGTTCACAAGCACCAGATGAGGATCTTTGGCCCCGTTCAGAAGCAGGAAGTATTGCGCGACGCCGCGGTAATAATCGCTCGGGTCGCCGATGATTTCGGGCACGGGACCTTCACCGTGATCGAAATAACGAGACAGGCCGGTGTCGCCGGCCAAATGAGGCGCGTGAGTCCATTGCTGGTAGTCGATTACAGCGAAGTCGTAAGCTCTCTTTAGCCACGCGCTATCTTTCTGCCGAACGGAAGGATCCTCGGCGTCATAGACCGCCAGAATCATGGAAGTGAGAAAGGGAGGCTGCGAGCGCGTCAGATAATAGCTGCGGTTTGCGTTTAGCATCGAACCGTAATGTTCGATCTCGTAGAAGAAGTTCTCCACCATTCCTTTGGCAAGTTCCAGGCGATTGGCTCGCAGCAGGCCGAGAATAATGAAGTAACTATCCCAGCCGTACATCTCATTGAACTGGCCGCCGGGCACAACGTAGGCGTGCGGAAGATACAACAACCCCGCCTTCGAGATTTTGTTCAGCTGCACATCGTTGGGATTGCGGATGATCTCCGGCAAGCGCTCGACGCGGACTCTGCAGCCCTTGACCAATTCCTGAAAGGCAGGCAAGCTCTGGAAGTCCGCAGGGAAATACAGATACGGCTCGTCCCCGGTTTTCTGGTCCGGATACGTTTTACACTTGTCGAGCGAGCGGGTGAGATGGTCCCAGCTTACGGAGATGTATTGCTGGACGTCGTTGAAGTGTTGCAGTTCATTTTTCATGGGATGGGTGGGAAAAGCAGCAGGAGTACGCGTCGCATCATACGTCACATCGGGCCAAGCCATTGGCCGAGCCACTGGGAAGAGAAAAAAAGCGAGAACCAGCAGGCACCGTCCGCAGATCGAAAACGCCTTGGCAGCGACACGATGTGAATTTGGTGCGCGAGACATCTCTCCCTTCCAGCACAGACGTGTAGGAGCCGTGCGCTGCGAGGCTACCCGAATGCCGGCCCAGACAATATCAGGTGAATGCTGGATTCAAATCAGCCAACCCCTGCGTAATCATGGGCGTTGCCGTACAGGAGATTCTACGCGGCGCCCGGATATTCTTCACAGCGCAGTTTTTCGCGAACAGGCTAAGTGTCCTATTTTGAACAATAAAAGGCGCCGGCGACTGGCAAGATTCGTGCTGGTTTTGCAGCGGCGAGGCGTGTCTGGACTGGACAGTCTTAGCTCCAACGAGAGGCTAACGTGAAGCTCAGCTTACGTCTGATTTTATTCCTCGTTGCAGGCATCACGATCATCACTTTTTTTGTCTCCAAGAATGAAGTGCGCGCGGAGAAGCGCGGCTTGCGCACGGACCTGGTGCACCGGGCCGAGATTCTCTCCGAGAGCCTGCAGGAGATCGTCGAACCCGCTCTGGAGAAAGGCTCACGCGAACAATTGCGCCACATCGTCGAGCGCTTTGGCAACCGCGAACAGCTGGCGGGCGTGGTGGTTTACGATAACCACGGACAGGTGCTGGCGGAAAGTTCCAATCTGCAGAACCGCTTCGTTCCTCCTCCCGTTCCCATCGCTCGCGTGATTGCGAGCGATGGCGGCCTCAGCCAATTTGTAACCATCGGTACCGAGCCGATGCACGTCTACTACATGCCGCTGCGAGACAAAACGTCCGTCACCGGCGTGCTGGCGATTTTTCACGATGTGGGTTACATCGAAACGCAGAGCGCGCGCATGTGGCGCACAACCTTTTGGCACGTGGTTGCAGAGGTACTGCTGATCGTCTTGATCACCGTGCTGATCATCCGCTGGACGATCGTGCTGCCGATTTCGCGGACGGCGCAATGGATGAAAGATATTCGCCGCGGCCGAGTGCTGCCCAGTCCGCCGGGCCCCAAAGAAAGTTTTCTGGCGCCCTTCACGAACGAAGTGATGAATTTAACGCGCAGCCTGGCGGACGCGCGCTCTGCCGCCGAGGAGGAAGCGCGCCTGCGCGAATCCGGCGAGTCGGTATGGACCGCCGAGCGTCTGCGCGTCAGCATTCAGGGCAAGGCTTCGCAGGGATCGCTTGTGGTTGTGTCCAATCGCGAGCCCTACATGCACGTGCATAAGGGGAAGGGCATCGAGCTTCTGGTTCCCGCGAGCGGATTGGTTACGGCACTGGAACCGATCTTGCGCGCGTGCGACGGAATCTGGATTGCATCGGGTTCCGGCGACGCAGACCGCGAAACCGTGGACGATCAAGACCACATCCGCGTGCCACCGGACAAGCCGGACTACACACTGCGCCGGGTGTGGCTCTCGAAAGAGGTGGAAAAAGGGCACTATTACGGATTTTCCAACGAAGGGCTGTGGCCGCTGTGCCACATCGCGCATACGCGGCCAATTTTTCGCGCCTCGGATTGGCAAGCCTATCAAGCCGCGAACCGCGAGTTTGCCGAAGCTGTGCTACAAGAAATCGCAGGCGTTGAGCATCCGCTGGTGCTGGTGCAGGATTATCACTTCGCGTTACTGCCGCGCATGGTGAAGGAAGCGCGTCCCGATGCGCGCGTTGCGATCTTCTGGCACATCCCGTGGCCGAATCCCGAAGCCTTCGGCATATGTCCCTGGCAACGCGAACTGGTCAGCGGCCTGCTAGGCGCGGACTTGATCGGATTCCAGATCCAGGCGCACTGCGATAATTTTCTGGAGACTGTGGACGCCGCTCTGGAATCGCAAATTGAATGGGAGCGATTTGCGGTGAAGCGCGGCGGACACCTTACGTTCGTCAAGCCGTTCCCCATCAGCGTGGATTTTCGCGAATCGCAACGAGGCTTGGAGCCGGGCGTCTCGCCCTACGTGCTGCGTAGCGAGCTGCTTGGCAAGCTGGGCATCAAGGCAAACTTTATTGGAGTGGGCGTGGACCGCGTGGACTACACCAAGGGACTGCTCGAACGGTTGCGCGGCGTCGAGCGTTTCCTGGAGAAGTGGCCGACGTATATGGAAAAATTCACGTTCGTGCAGATCGGCGCACCCAGCCGCACGGAAATCGCGCGCTATCACGATTTCCTGGCGGAGCTGGAAGCGGAAGCGGCGCGAATCAACGCGCGCTGGCAGACGGCCGAATGGAAGCCCATCGCGCTGCTGACGCGCCACCACAGCCACGAAGAAATTCTTCCCTATTACCGCGCGGCTGATTTCTTAATGGTCACTTCCTTGCACGACGGGATGAACCTGGTGGCAAAGGAATTCATCGCATCGCGCGATGACGAAGAAGGAGCGCTGATCCTGAGCCAGTTCACCGGGGCAGCCCGCGAACTGCGCGACGCCATCATCGTGAACCCATACGACGTGGAACAGCTGGCCGAAGCCATTCGCGTGGCGCTCGAAATGGACACGGTGGAACGCCAAACGCGCATGAAGCTGATGCGCAGCAATGTGATGCGTCATAATGTATTCGCATGGGCGGGCAGTCTGATCACGGAACTCTCCGAAATCCGGATCGAGGAAACACAGCCCGAACTTGGGCACACGGTATGAACGGAACTCGCGCGGCGGCCAAACACAGCTTGCCAATCAGGGCAAAGCAGAAACGCGCGATCGAGCATGCGCGACCGCACAGCGGGGCGGGTGCGCCAAAGGGTCACGCCGCCGCTCGTGCGCCGCGTAACCTGTTTCGCGCCTGGGGCGAAATCGCGCCGCGAATTCGTAACGCCGAGATCTGCGCGCTGCTGCTGGATTTCGACGGCACGCTGGTAAAGTTGCAGCGAAACCCATGGGAAGTACGGGTGCCGCAACGCACCCAGCGCATGCTCGAGCGGCTGGCGCGAAATCCCCGGTTGTTCGTCGCCATCGTCAGCGGACGGCGCTGCCAGGACCTGCAAACCCGTATCGGCGTCGCGACCCTGCATTTTATCGGGCTGCATGGAGCCGAAGAACAGGGAAAGCCCACCAAGATCAGCAGTGCGGTGGCCCGGATTCTGGCGCGTGCAAAACGCGGAGCGCGCACACGGATGGCGGCCATGCGCGGCATGCGCATCGAAGATAAGGGAATGAGCTTCGCAGTCCACTATCGCGGAGCCACCGAACCAGTCGCGCGCGCCGCAAAATCGTGCCTGTTGGATGTGGTGGCGCCACTGCGCGACACGCTGCGAGTACTGGATGGCGCGATGGTGTGGGAAGTTCTGCCTCACCAGATTCGCGGCAAGGGCGGCGCTGTGCGAGACCTGCTCGCGGAATTTCCCGCCGGTACACCGGCAATTTATATTGGCGACGACGGCACGGATGAATCCGCGTTTTGCGCCTTAGGCGATCAAATCACGATCCGTGTGGGAACCCCGCAAAAAAGCCATGCCAAATATTATGTGCGCAATCCGGGCGAAGTGATTCGTTTTCTGCTGCGGCTCGAAGCAGAGCTCCTAAGAACGTAATCCGCAGGACGTTATCTACCGCGCAGCACATCCGCCAATTTCTGTGGTGCCGCGCATGCGCAAGGTAGCGTCACACCGACTAGGAAATGCACGCGCCCTGAAAGCTTCCCGCACCGTGCTGCACCAGTGCGATCTGCCTTCTCTGCGCGTATTCTTCACGCAGTGCCTGAATGATCATCCATTCCACGTCGGTGGGACGGCAGGGAGCCGAAATCACGTCGAAAGCGCCGAGCCGCACCGCATCCAGATATTCATCCCAGTTCGTTAAGCGATTCACAATTACGATCCGAGTTTTCCGGCTGGCGTGTCGCGGGGCAATCAGCAAAGCACGGTAATCCCCATCAGCCAGCGAGCGAGCGCAGAAGATCAATCCGACGTTTTCCTGGACCAGGATTTCTTCGCATTCGCGAACGCTCGAGGCGACGATCGGTTCCAGCCCCTGCTTTTTCAAAATGTTGCACAGCGCCCGCCGCTCTTCCATGTCCGCCGAAGCAATCACAATTTGCCAGGGAACATTCATTCGCACCCTCCCACGTTTTGAAATGCTACTGCGAGAAAATTCCCGCCAGGCGCGGCCGGCGCAGTTCACTTGCGCGGCGCGGCCCAATGGCTGAAAAGGAGAATTACCGAATTCAGAACGAGCACTACGTCCAGCAGCGCGTCGCGGATTTTGTTTTTTTTCTGGACTGGGGGCATGGACTTGGGGAATCATGCAGCCCGCTTGCGCTGCCTCGTGCGCGCTGCTTTACGCGCCGCCGTGCGCAGGCCGGCTTTTCCTTTCGTCTGCAACGCTTTCTGGGCGGAATTGTGTCGGGCGGCGGGTCCCCGCCGACGGGCGCTGCTGTGGGCCTGCTGGGAAAGTGCGCGCCGAGACGCCGACCGGGTGCTTTGCTGTTGCAAAGTCCGCAAGCTCGCGCGCGAACGCTTGCTCGAGACTTTACGATGCGGTGATCTGCCTTTGCGCAAATCGCGTTGCGCCTGGGCGCGGCTTTTCGCGGGGCCCTTGGCCGGCGGCAGATTGATTCCAGCGCGGCGCGCTTTCGACAGTCCGATGGCGATCGCCTGCTTCACATTCGCGGCGCCGTGTACGCCTTCCCGCACGTGATCGATCTCCTCGCGCACGAATTCCCCTGCCTGCGTCGAGGGAGACTTCCCTTCGCGTTGGTCCTCCCGCGCGCGTTCCAAGGCTTGCTGATCGTCGCTGGTGGGCATCGCGATGGCTCCTGCACAGCGTGACTGGCTGCGAAAAATTTGGCGAGGAGAGGCCGGAAACCGGCCCAGCCCTCATGCCCTGCTCTCGCAAGGCACCCGGCTCCCGTTCCTCCCCTTCGCCGTTCATTGTGCCCGGGCATGCGGACCCGGGAAATACGGATTAGTTCCTAAGGCGGATGGGGAATTGCTGTATATGCGAGAGTTCCCCGCAACCGCGTTGCAAAAATCGAGCGACTGGAAGTGGATAAAGTGCTGCGATGGGGGAAGGGGCTACCGATTCTCGGCGGCAACCCCTCTCTGGAGGAGACAGACCGGCGGATTATTTCTGCGGAAAATATTTCAAAAGTTTTTCGGCCTCACGCTGTCTTGTCGAGCGCGCGCAACCGTTCTTGCATGTCCAGGGTGCGCCCGGAAACCGCCAAGGGCGCTCCGCTTTCCGTTACGTAATATCGATCCGGCGCGAAGGAGGAGTCGCAGAACGGGCACATCTGATAGCGCGGACGCGACCGCACCGGCCGGTGCAGCAGATACATGGACTCGGCCCATTCTTCGAGCACAATCCGCGCGGCGCATTTTGTGCACCTGCAGCAAAGATACGTGTACATCGCAAACCTCCCAGAATATCCGAAATATCCAGCGATGATTGGCGGCCGCGCTCTCATCGGCGTGTACGAAACCAGCCAGCTGCAGGTTTGTCAGAGAGCAACAATTGCGCCGGTCCCACTTTACGTTTTCGCTAATTCTATTCAATACAGTGGAAACCCTAGAGGGCGGCGCGCGGTTCCCTGATAGCGGAAGTCCCCTGGATTCTTCTGCTTGCAGGCGTCTGCGCATACCGGGATTCCCTGAGCTATCTAGGGGGTTCCGTTGATTGCGTTCCCAAGGCGCGCGCCATATCTTCACTGCCGCAGACCTACTTACAAAATCTGCGAAGAGGAGGACGCCATGTTGCGATGGGCTCTGATCTTTTTGGTGGTTGCGATCATCGCCGGAATATTTGGCTTCGCCGGGATCATGATGGCCGCAGCAGGAATTGCGAAGCTGCTGTTTTATCTCTTCTTGGTGCTGTTCCTGGTTTCTTTGGTAATGGGTCTCGTCAGCCGCACGTGAAATTTCCAGACCCAGACCCAGCAAGCGGCGTCGCGACCCGGTCTTACCTGTCGCGCGATCTGTTCCATTTGCTCGCGGTGGTTGTCGGGGTCGCGGCAATCGCCGCGCTGTATTTCGCGCGGATCGTGCTGATTCCCTTTGCTCTGGCGCTGCTCTTCACGTTCATCTTGACGCCGGTGGTCAAGATTCTGGAGCGCATCCATCTGCGGAGGATTCCGTCCACGCTCCTGGTAGTTCTGCTGACCGTCGGTGCTTGTGGCGCTGTTGGCTGGACGGTCGCAAAGCAGCTCAGCGAAGTCGTGAACGAGCTTCCGGCATACAAATCCAACATCAAGGCGCGGCTGGGTTCTCTGCATTGGCCGGCCAATCAATCGCTGGACAGTGCGTCGGAAACGATTACGGAAATCAGCAAGGATCTCGCCGCCAGCCCGATCGCATCGCATCCGCCTAGTTCTGGTTCGGCAGCGGTGCCGTCTCCGGTTGCGCGATCTGCTTCTCCGGCTCGGCCCGTGCCCGTGGAAGTCGTCAAGGCTCCCGCGCTGCCGCTCGAGTCGGTGCAGAGCGTGCTGGGTCTGCTGGGCAGCGCTGTGATCGTACTGGTATTCACGATTTTCATGCTGATTCGCCGCGAGGATTTGCGCAATCGCCTGATTTCGCTGGCAGGCGAAGGACATCTGCATCTGGTAACGCAAACTCTGGACGACGCCAGCGCGCGCGTCAGCAAATATTTGCTCTTGCAGTGCGTCGTGAATACCTGTTACGGAATTTTCATAGGCGTGTGCCTGCATTTCATCGGCGTGCCCGGGGCGTTGCTGTGGGGTGTGCTCGCCGGTGTGCTGCGCTTTCTTCCTTACATCGGTCCGCCGCTGGGCGGAATTATGCCGCTGCTGCTTTCCTTGGCCGTGTTTCATGGCTGGACGCAGCCGTTGATCGTTCTGCTGCTTTTTATCGTTACGGAGTTGGTCGTTTCCAATTTCATCGAGCCGATGCTTTACGGAATTCACACGGGGATTTCATCGCTGGCGATTCTGGTGGCGGCGATTTTCTGGACGGCCATCTGGGGACCGATCGGACTGGTTCTTTCGACGCCTTTGACCGTGTGTCTGCTCGTCGCGGGGCGGCATGTTCCGCGGCTCCGCTTCCTGCACATTCTTCTGGGCGACGAACCTGTTCTGACGCCATCCTCTCGCTTTTACCAGCGCCTTTTGGCAATGGATCACGACGACGCGCGCCGGGTGCTGGAGAATCAGCTGGAAGGGATGACGCTGGAAGATCTCTACGACTCGGTGTTAATTCCGGCGCTGAGCTTGGCGGAGCACGACCGTCATCAAGATCGTCTCGACGATACCACCGAGAAATTCATTTGCCAGAGTACCCGGGAGTTGATCGAAGAATTGTGGGAACCTCGCGATGACAATGGTGATTCCGTCGCGGAAGCCGGCGAGGCCACGGAAGCATCGGCTCGTCATCAAGCTCATCTGGCGCGCACGCAGGTTGCGCACCCGTTGCACATTCTCTGCGTGCCGGCGCGCGATGAAGCCGACGAACTGGTCGGCACCATGCTGGCCCAAGTGCTGGAGCGCGTGGGGCATCGTGCGCAGTGCATCTCGGTGGACAATGCGAGCGAAATGCTCGCGCAAATAAGAGACGCGCACCCGGACGTGGTCTGCATCTCGGCGCTGCCATCGTTTGCCGTGCCGCATGTGCGTTCGCTGTACGCCAAATTGCGCGCGCAGCAGCCAGACCTACGAATCCTCGTGGGATTGTGGCATTTTTCAGGCGATCGATCGAAGATCAGCCGCCGCCTTGCCCTCAGCGATGGCTCGCAGACCTTCACCACGCTGGCAGAATTCATCGAGCAGCTCAAACCTGCGCCCACTGCCGATCCGGTTCCGGCGAACGCCTAGTGAACGATCCGGCTGCTGCGGCCTGGTTGCTCTGGCGTCCATAAGCGGGTGCAGAGTCTTTTTGCGGCCGACATCCTGACCCAAAATCCGCCGCAGCAGAAAAATGCCTGCGGCCGCGGGGCGTTGCTTGTACGATCTACTTTTCGCGTTTTTACAGGCATAACCCTATTGCCAGGAATGGCCTGCGAGAGTACATTCTTGCCCGGTACGAGAAGTCCGGCGTTTTACAGCGGCTCCATATCATGCAACGCTTACCTGGCACTACCGACCGGGGAAACTGCCATCGCGCAACCGGCGGCGAACGTTCAAGAGGAGATGAGCTCTAATGCGTAGCCGATTCATTCGTCCTTTTCTACTCGCAATCGCGATGCTGTTTCTTTCTTCCGCTTCTTTCGCTCAAATCGGTGTGGCGATCACCATCGCTCCTCCGGCGCTGCCCGTCTATGAGCAGCCGGTTTGCCCTGGCGACGGCTACCTCTGGACGCCCGGATATTGGGCTTGGGGCGACGACGGCTATTACTGGGTGCCCGGCACGTGGGTGGAAGCCCCGGAAGTAGGTTTTTTCTGGACGCCTGGCTACTGGGGTTGGGGCGACAGCAGTTTTGTTTGGTATGACGGCTACTGGGGACCGACAGTAGGTTTCTACGGCGGTATCAACTACGGATTCGGTTACTTCGGCCACGGTTTTGAAGGCGGACGCTGGGACAACGGCCATTTCTTTTACAACCGCGCTGTGACCAACGTAAACGTGACCGTGATTCATAACGTGTACGAAACGAAAGTGGACGTCAGAAACGATGTGCGCGTCAGCTATAACGGCCACGGCGGTGTCAACGATCGTCCGACGGCGCAGGAAGAGGCTGCGGCTCACGAACGGCACATCGGTCCTGTCGCCGCGCAAACGGCGCATGTGAACGCCGCGCGCGCAAACCCAGCGCTGCGGGCTTCTGCGAACCACGGCAAGCCGCCGATCGCTGCTACCGCCCGACCGGGGGAATTTAACGATCGTGCCGCGGAAAACGCCGGCGGTCATGGCAACACGGTTGTGCATCCGAGAGATCTTCCGCCTGCCGAGCGGGCTGCTCCTCCTAACACCGGCGATGCAAAGCTGGACCAGAAATACCAGCAGCAACAGAATAAATTAGCCGCGCAGCAGGATAAAGACCGCCAGAAGCTACAGCAGCAGCAAGACAAGGAGCATCAACAATTGACGAAGCAGAAAGCCGATGATCAGAGGACACAAGCAGTCGAGCAGAAGCACCAGCAGCAGACGCAGCAATTGGTTCAAAAACACACACAACAGCAGCAACAATTGCAGCAGAGGCAAGCGCCACCGGCTGCGCATGCCGCAGCGCCGGCTAGGCCCAAGTAAGCCCAGGTAGTCTCCCGGACTACCCGGCAGCGAGAGCATGCGTCACCCGGCGGATGCTCTCGCTGAATTTGTTTTGCGCCGCAGTTCGAGCTCTCGTTTTCCTATCCTGCGAAAAGAAATGCGCTGAATGGGGTTTCCTTGAGCGCGACTCAAATGGTGGGGATGCCTGGCGGTGCCCGGCGCCGCTTGTCGTCGGCCACCCGAGCCGCGTACATCGCGGCTCCGGTGGTTAACGACGTTAACGACGTTCCATGATTTTCAACGGGGATTTTGCAGGTTCAACCAACGAATTGCGTTAAGACTTTTTCCGTGGAACCTTGGCGCCTTTCTTGCGCGCCTCGGAAAGTCCGATTGCAATCGCTTGTTTGCGGCTGGTCACTTTGCCGCCCTTGCCGCCTTTGCCCGATCGAAGCGTGCCGCGCTTTTCCCGGTGCATGGCGCTCTTCACACTTTTGCCCGCGGCTTTTCCGTATCTTGCCATTACGCGCCTCCTCTTTTTCGGTTCGCGGAATTATTGCGACGAACCCGCTTAGGCTTTGGCTTTCTTCGCGGTGCCGGGCACGACGACATCGGTCTTGTAAGCACGCGTAAATTCATCCACTTGTTTCTGCGCCACGTCCTTGGCGATCCCGTAGCGCTCCTGAATTTTTCCAATCAGTTGGTCGCGCTGGCCGTTGATGGCAGTCAGATCGTCATCGGTCAATTTGCCCCATTTTTCTTTGACTTTGCCCACGGACTGCTTCCACTTGCCTTCGATTTGATCCCAGTTCATGTTGAACCTCCTGAATTGAATATCCAACTGCTCGACCATAGTGGGGATAAAGCCCTCTGCCAGGAATACAGCGCAACCCGTAACTGAGAAGGACATTTCGCCTTACGTTTCCTGATTGGCGCGGGCGTCTCAAATTGACGCAAAAACGCAGAAGCTGGCTTTTGTTTATTGCCTGGCTTGCCGCAGAGGTGTGCTCCCTGCGAACGGTTTCCAACCGCGCGCGAAGCTTCGGCATCGTCGCGTACACGACCGTACCGGAACCTGGGACGAAGGCTACAGGGATTGCTTGATAGCTAAGACCGCTATAGCAGCCTAGTCTGACCGTGCAATCGCGAAAATCCGGTCGCCGCAACGACCTAACACGAGAACTGGGGGATTCAAATGACTCAAAATAATCTAAAAAGCCTTTACGTCGACGAATTGCGAGATCTCTATAGCTCCGAGCAACAGTTGATCAAAGCAATACCGAAGATGGCGAAAGCCGCAAATTCCGATGAGCTCCGCAAAGGATTCGAAGAGCATCTGGAACAAACCAGAGGGCACGCCACCCGGCTCGAGCAAATCCTGCGCGGCCTGGGCGAGCCCGTGAAGGGCAAGAAATGCAAGGGCATGGCCGGCATTGTGGCCGAAGGCGGCGAGATGATGTCCGAGGATTTCGAAGGGGCGTTGATGGATGCAGCCCTGATTTCCGCGGCGCAACGCGTGGAGCATTATGAAATCGCAGCCTACGGCGCGGTGCACGCCTATGCCACGTTGATGGGTGAAAGCGAAGCAGCTTCTTTGCTGCAGCAGACGCTTGACGAAGAAAAGGAAACCGATCAAAAGCTGACGGAACTTTCAGAAGAAATCAATTCCGAGGCCTTTAGCCTAGGCGCGGAAGCCGGGACTGAAGAAACCACGCCACGACACAAGACGGCCAAGGCTGGCAGCGCGAATTGATGACGCCAGCGGCTCAGAAGGGCGCCGACGGGCGGGCGCCCTTCGACGAACCATCAAAAGGAGACAACCATGCTGCTGCTCATTCTGACAATTGTTCTAGTTCTGGCTCTGTTTGGCAGTCTGCCGACATGGCCGCATAGCCGCGAGTGGGGATATTACCCGAGCGGGGGCATCGGCCTGGTGCTGGTGATTCTGTTGATCCTGTTCCTGATGGGTCGTCTGTAGCAGAGCTACTGGTATTGGCGCGAACGACCAGCCAGGGTCACCGGCGCTTGCATGTGCGCCGATTTCATGGCCGAGGCGATTACCTTGGCGGCCAGAGGATCGTAAATGAAGTAATTTCCGGGATGCGCTTGCAAAAGTTCTGTGAGGCGCGCCTTTGCATTGTCCAAACCTTGAATCGCTTCGATCCAAATCGGCCCGGTGTCCGCAAGATCACTGAAGATATCGTAAGTCTGGTTCATATTCCTCCGTTATCGGTTCCAGGCAAACTGCCCCATAGGAAGAAAACGTTTTTGTACGGAGTGCAATTGAGCGGCCAATTCTGCGGCGGCGGTGCCGCGCAAGTCATTTCACACAAGGTAGTTACAGGTTCATTCTTACGGATTCCCTGTTGCCGACGTGAGGATATGTAAATATGGGGGAAGTGTTGTACATATTTCGCAATTGCAGGCAGTTGCCGGAAGCTCGTGCTGCATAAGGTGTTAAGCTGGTTCATCGCAACCCGAGGCGCGCATTACTTAGCGTGGATCACAAGCTGATTGCGGTTTCCCGGTCATTGGATACAATGTGCGAGGCATAGTCTTAGTGGCCCTTCGAATCTTGATCGTGGACGATGAAAAAGCGGTGCGCACAGCCCTGGGAAGGCTGCTAGCCACACGCAAGGAATGGCACGTTGTGGGTGAGGCCGCGGACGGCGCCGAAGCCGTCGGCAAGGCGCGAGAACTGCGCCCCGATATCATTATTATGGACATTACCATGCCGGAAATGAATGGACTGCAAGCGACGCCGGAGATAAAGAAAGCCCTGCCGGCTGCCGAAGTGCTGATATTCACGCAACATGATTCGACGCAAATGGTTCAGCAAGCCCAGATTGCGGGCGCCAGCGGCTATCTGTTGAAGTCGCAGGCCAATTGGCTGGTGACGGCAGTGGAAGCGATGGGCGAGCACAAGCCTTTTTTTCAGGGCAAGAATCTGCCGCAGCGCACCTAGCTTTTGCGATGCGCACAGCGTTATCTTTGTTCGATCGCGGTTTACCCAGCGGCAACTCTCCGGCCACCCGGTGACCGCAAGCGTCTGCGGCCCAGCTTTAAACGATTTTCGTCACGATGGATGCCCGGCAAAAGGTAGCCTGAGCAATGCCCGCTAAATCCGCTGCGAAGAACAGACGCAGAGTACCGCGCGCGCTTAGCGCCAGCAGCGGAACGCTTCATTCCGAACTACTGGAGCTGGCTCATGACGCCATCATCGTCCGCGATGTGGATAGCGTGATCTTGTTCTGGAATCGCGGCGCGCAGCAGACGTACGGCTGGTCCGCCGCGGAGGCGTGTGGAAACGTCACGCATACATTCCTGAAAACGGAGTTTCCCGAGCCGATCGAACAACTGTATGAAAAGCTATTCGCGACGGGTTCGTGGGAAGGCGAGCTGGTGCACTGGACGCGCGATGGCAAGCGGATCGTGGTTGCCAGCCGTCACGTCTTACAGCGCGACCGGCAAGGCCGCACCATTGGAATTCTGGAAATCAATCGCGACGTTACCCCCCGTAAAGAGGCCGAAGAAGCGTTGCGCAATCTTTCCGCGCGCTTGCTGCAATTGCAGGATGAAGAGCGCCGTCGCATCGCTCGCGAACTGCACGACAGCACGGGCCAAAGTCTGGCCGCGTTGGTCATTCACCTCTCCGCGGTAAGCGCGAAATTTGCCGGCCTGGATCCAGGCGCTGCGGACATGATTCGCGAAGCTATCACGCTCTCCCAGAAAGCCTCCGATGAAACTCGCACGCTCTCCTACCTGCTCTATCCTCCGACGCTGGACTACGCTGGATTGCGCTCCGCATTGGAATGGTACGTAGAAGGTTTTATGCAACGCAGCAAAGTGAAAGTAGATTTAAATGTCTCGCTTGGTCCAGACCGTCTGTCCGAAATTGTGGAAAGGACGCTGTTTCGAATCGTGCAGGAAAGCCTGACCAACATTTATCGCCACTCGGGCAGCGACACGGCCGGCGTTCGGATTGAAGCGCGCTCCGGTGTGGTGCGCCTGGAAGTGGCGGACAACGGTAAAGGAATAGCCGAAGACATTCTCACAACACTGAATAGCAGCGGCGGGCAACTGGGCGTTGGCATCCGCGGAATGCGGGAACGCGTGAGGCAGCTCGGCGGCTGGCTGCAAATCACGTCGCGGCCGAGCGGAACCACAATCGTTGTGACTCTGTCGGTAACAGAACCGGCCAGTGACGCGGGCAAATCCCGCGCGTCCAGTGGGAGCTACTAACGGTTGGCGCCCGCGCAGCCTGCAAATGACCGCCTATCGCAAGAATTTTCCAGACCTGTTAAAGACCCGCGCGATAGTTCTTTGCGTCATTCTGCTGCTTGTCGCGCCGCCGCCCGCAGGCGCCTATTCCGTTCTCGCTCATGAAGCAATCGTGGATTCCGCGTGGGACGAAGCCATCAAACCGCTGCTCGTCGAGCGTTTTCCCCAAGCCACTCGCGAAGAACTGAAGACCGCGCATGGATATGCCTACGGGGGCTGCGTCATCCAGGACATGGGCTACTATCCATTCGGCAACAAGCTCTTCAGCGACCTGGTTCACTACGTGCGCAGCGGAGATTTTGTCGCGGCGCTGCTGCATGATTCGCAAAACCTGAACGAGTATGCGTTCGCCCTGGGCGCCCTGGCGCACTACGCAGCGGACAATGAGGGTCACCGCACCGGCACAAACCTCGCTGTGCCGCTGCTCTATCCGAAACTCCGCCACAAGTATGGCGATAGCGTCACCTACGATGAAGATCCCCTCGCGCATCTGAAAACCGAATTCGGATTCGACGTGCTGCAGGTCGCTAAAGGACGATATGCCTCCGACGCGTATCGCGATCGTATCGGTTTTCAAGTGCCTAAGGATCTGCTAGCGCGCGCCTTTCGCGAAACCTATTCGTTGGATCTGGATTCGGTGCTTTCCAATTATGAATTGGCGATTTCTTCCTACCGCAGGGGCGTCAGTCAGTTGGTGCCTGAGGCCACTCGAATCGCCTGGCAGACCAAGAAGGACGAAATTCAAAAGGGCTCACCGGGAATTACGCGCACCGCATTTCTCTATCGCATCTCGCGCTCTAATTACGAAAAGCAGTGGCCCGGCGAATATAAAAAACCCGGATTTGGCACCCGGCTGCTCGGTTTGTTGCTCAAACTGATTCCCAAAGTCGGGCCGTTTCGCGATCTCGCGTTCAAGATACCAACTCCCGACGCCGAAAAATTATTCGTCGCCAGCTTCACCAGTGCGCTCCAGAACTATCTGCAGTTGGCTAGTCAGCAACGGAATGCGGGCCAGACGACCCTGGTCAACGACAATTTTGACACTGGCACGGTTACCACGCCGGGCCAGTATCCGCTGGCGGACAAGACCTATGCAGATCTGCTGGACCGGCTGCAGAAGAAAAATTTTGCTTCGCTCTCACCGGAGCTGCGAACAGCGTTGCTGGCTTATTATGGAGATCTGAGCGCGCCTTTTGCCACCAAGCGGAACAAGAAGCAATGGACCAGGGTGGTGCGCAACGTCAATCAATTGAAAGCATCGCAACCCGGAGGGGAGCCGGCCGCAAGTCCGACGCCTTAAGGTGAAACCACCTTTGCAGATTTGCTAAGTCCAGATAAGTCTGTCACTTCGCGCCGCGGCACTACAGGAATCTACCTAGGAAGACTACAGGATGACTCTGATAGACGAATCCGTAAGGATACCGTAGTTTGGCCGCGGCTTGTGCTGGGCGAGGCCGGGTGGAATTCATTCCATTTCCTAAACGAATTCATCGGCAGCTTGCTCCGCCTCGAGACGTGCGGGCCCCGGAATGTAGCAACTCTCATAAACGAGGCGGAGCAAGGCCGCCACCAGGCAACCCGGTGGCTGGATGGCAAACAGGAGCTGTCTTGGTCTTAATGAAACGGATTGGCAACCAGCCTCGTCCGATTATGGGAAATTCGTGCTTGGGAGTATCTTAGGTTATCGCGACACCAACCCCTTCTTGCGGGAGAGAAAAATGAAATCGCTTCGTATCCTGATTGCAGACGATCACGATCTCATGCGGCGTGGCATCAAAGGCATGCTGCAATCCCACGCAGGATGGGAGATTTGTGGAGAAGCGCACACGGGCCGCGAGGCGGTCGCGAAGGCGCAGGAACTGAAGCCGGACATCGCGATCCTGGACATCAGCATGCCGGACCTAAATGGCGTGGACGCAGCGCGCAGAATTCGCAAGGAGTCCCCCAACACCGAGATTCTGATTCTTTCGGTGCATTATTCGGATCAGTTGATTCGAGACATTCTTGAAGCGGGCGTGCGCGGCTACATCGTGAAGTCTGATTCGGACCGCGACCTGATCGTCGCCGTCGAAACGCTGGCGAATCACAAACCGTTCCTGACGCCTCGCGCGACCGAAGTGATGCTGTCGAGCTTTAAAGAAGGCAGGATGCGCACCGAGCTTCCGACCGCGCTGCGCGACCGGCTGACTTCTCGCGAACGGGAAATTGTGCAGCTGCTTGCAGAAGGCAAGAGCAGCAAGGAAGTTGCGTCGTCGCTGAACATCAGTGTGAAGACGGCCGAAACGCACCGCGCCAATATCATGCGTAAGTTGCAGCTGCACACCGTGAGCGAACTGGTGCGCTACGCGGTACGGAATCAAATCGTCGAAGCATAGCCGCAGGATCGTTCCGGTTTTGCAGCGAGAGCGAGTGATTCCGGCGCCAGCCGCGCCGTAAAGCTGCCCACGCTGGGAATCGAAAGCTGTGTGGAATTTCGCCTCGCAGGTTCGCCTCCCTCCCTGCTCGATTTTCCCTACAGCAACTCCGCCTAAGAGCTTAACGCCTTGCCGGTATTGTTGAGTTGCGTGCAATCCGCGATTATGCCGGTGCGGAAGAGAATGAAAAGCTGTAAATTTCGCGCCAGATCTTCAGGGCTGGCCGGCTTTTTGTTCTCTTCTCGCGCCAAAACAGAAAGGAACCCAGCCATGGACCAGAATAGGGCTGTGCGCAACAATCTCGCAAGAGTCTTGCCTCGCGATTCCGATGAACGATATCCGGCCGCGGATTGGCCGACGGTACTAGTGGCGACGGTGGATCCTGTCATCAGCAGCAGCATGCGTGATCTTTTACAGATGTATCCGTTGCGCACGCTTTGGGCGAGGGGCCTGGCCGACATACGCGCCCTGCTCAGCAAAGAAAACGTGGCCGCGTGCTTCTGCGGCTTTTGGCTGATTGATGGCACCTATCGCGACGTGGTGCGACTGCTGAAGAGCCGGCCGGTGGAAATCCCCGCGATCATCGTCTGCGAGCCGGCCTGCCCGAACGAATACAGGGACTATCTGGCCTCGCTGCATATCCGCGCGTTTGATTTTATCTGCCATCCTTACCGCAAGACGGACCTGGCGCGCATTCTGCAAGCCACGCTTTCCGAGCGTGCTCATGCGGCGCGGCTGCGCGGCGGGATGGTGGATTCTGTGAGCGTGCTGGAAACACGAGCCAGACTGCGTTAGGCGGGGGAAGCGCGAACAAGCGAACGCTGGCAGCAATTGGGCGGAACGATCGCGCCCGGGATGCGATCGTCTCCAGGCCAGCCGCATGAGACGTCCATCCGGCAGGCCTTCTTGCTAGGCATCCTTGCTGCCCGCAGCAACCAGTACGATGCCGCCGATCAGCGCCAGACCACCCACAATCGGAGGAAGCGGAATCGTGTTGTGTTCCGTTTTGGTTGCTTGAATAGGCCCGACGTCCAGCACTTTCTTGTGCGTGGTATAGGTAAAGCCCTGGTAGGCGAGCGCGAGCACGCCCAGGACGATAAGCACGAACCCCAGCAGCGTTGCTGTCTTCATGACGTCTCCTTACTGCGCATTTCGTAATGTCCGATAGGCGCTCGCGCGCGACGCAATCGTCCGCCGAGGAGCGAGCCCAAAAAGAGAACCAGAAAAACGAAAAACAAAATCCTGGCGACCGCTAATCCAGCAGCGGCGATTCCCGCGAATCCGAACACCGACGCCATCAGCGCCAGCACGAAGAACAATAGCCCCACGCAGCAGCATGAGTCCCCCGGGACGAATGTGCCAGATCGATTGGATCGAGGCGCGCTGCTGCCCGCTCCGCGGAAGTTCCGCGAACCATACCTTTTAGGATTTCTAGCCTCTAGAAACCATACACTCATTTAACTAGAGCCGTGCAGAGTTTACTGTAGGCCTGCGACTGTTGCATTCGCCGTTATGTTCCGCCGCTTCAGCCTGGCAGGGCGCTCGAGCCGTCACGGCCGGTCGCTGCGCTCGATGGCTTCCGCCGCTGTACCGCAACCTCCTGCTAAATCTACGCGCATCGCGGTATAGCTCCGGCGTTTGATTCCGCCTAGTCTGAGGGCAACCGAGGCGCAAAAGATTTTGAGGCTCTTGGTGAACGTTAGCGACGCTCAATTCGAATCGAAAGGGAGATGGCAATATGAATGTCGCACCAAAAATCGGCAAATGCCTGTCGCTGCTGGGCGCGGCACTTTTCTTGAGCGCTTCCCTGGTTGCCGGCGCCGTGCAACAGGACCAGCAGCCCGCTCCAGACAATTCCAAGACCAATCAGGGCGACGCCAGCAAGGGCGCGGTAACGGCCGAGCAGCAGAAGATGAACCCGGCGGACCGCAACACAACCAAACAAATTCGCAGCGCCATTTTCAAGGACAAATCACTGTCGACGTACGCGCACAATGTCAAGATCATTACCCAGGACGGCAAAGTCACGCTGAAAGGTCCGGTGCGCACGGAAGAGGAAAAGGCCGGCATCGCGGCCAAGGCTGCAGCCGCAGTGGGCGCGGAGAACGTTACGAACCAGCTCGAAGTGGCGCCGGCAAATCCCTAGCGGCCGGCGCGGGTAGCAAGCTCAGACTCGTACACAAAAGGAGAACACACATGGCAGGAAAAAAGACGGCTGTTTTCGGAATTTATCCCACATTGGCGAGCGCCGATCACGCGACGGACACGCTGATCCGCTCCGGGTTCGCCCCGAGCGACATTTCCGCGTTGCTTCCGGAAAATCTCGGGTCGCGGCAGATTGGAACCACGAAAGCCACCAAAGCGCCGGAAGGCGCGGCGACCGGGGCAGGCTCCGGCGCGGTTCTGGGCGGCGCGCTGGGCTTGCTTGCTGGCATTGGCGCCTTGGCCATCCCAGGCGTCGGTCCGCTGATTGCTGCTGGACCGATCATGGCCGCACTAGCGGGAGTCGGTGTTGGCGGCGCCGTCGGTGGCTTCACCGGCGCGCTAATCGGCCTCGGAATTCCCGAATATGAAGCGAAGCGCTACGAAGGGCGCGTGCAAAAGGGCGGCATTCTGCTGTCGGTACATTGCGACAGCTCCGAGGCGATCAAGCGCGCCAAGGAGATCATGAAGATCACCAATGCCGAGGATGTTTCCTCGACTGGCGAATCTTCCGCCGACGTCAAGGCGGATGACCGGCGCGCGCGCAGCACCACTTCCGGCAGCTTGGAATAGTTTCCCGGGGGAGGAAGCCCGCAGCTGGGCGCTTCCTCTCAACATTTCTTCGGGCATTTAGAGAGCCAGATGGGGAATTCGGATTCGCAGCCGCAGAACTTAGACGAAAAACGGAGGACGTTATGACTGCAAAACACAATTGGACGGAGTCAATCTCTGCATTCGCAGTAGGCGTGGGTGTCGGCGCCGCGCTGGGCATACTTTTTGCTCCCCGCTCCGGCAATGACACCCGGGAATACCTGGTGGAAAGCGCGCAAGAGCATCTGGACGGCGCGATCGCCGCCGGCCACAAATTCACCCAGCGCGCACAGGAAGGCATCGACCAGATCAAGGGCCAGGTGCGTCAGGCCGCCGATGTGGGCGAACGCGCCTATCGCGAAGCGAAAAACTCCTCCGCATAGTCCGTACCCGGCGCGGAGCCGATCCATTTCCATTCGCGTCAAAGCCCAATTTCGTCTCCGCAAACTCTCGCGTTGACGCCGAAAGCCCAGATGGGAGCGCACACGATGAAGGCTGAAGCTGCGTCGCAGGAAGTTCCCAAAGTAACTCGCAATGAATTGATCGCGCTATTGAACGAAGATCTGGCCCGTGAATATCAGGCCATCATTTCTTACGTCGTGTACTCGCAGGTATTGAAGGGCGCCGAATTCATGAATATCGCCGCCGAACTGGAAAAGCACGCGACGGAAGAGCTTAGCCATGCCCTGATGATCTCCAACCAGATCGATTATCTGGGAGGCATGCCCGCGGTACAGCCGAAGCCCGTTCGAACTTCGGAAAAGGCCCGGGAAATGTTGCGCTTCGACCTGATCAATGAAGGCGAGACCATCCGGAATTATCGCGTCAGGGTGCGCCAGTGCGAGCAATTGGGCGAGTACGCCATGGCCGAACATATTCGCGAAATCCTCATGGACGAACAAGACCACCAGATCGCTTTGGCAACTGCTCTGGGCGAAGACGTGCCTGTGCTGAAAGATCCTCCGGCCTCCGCGCAGAATAAAGAATGAACATTTTGTCCGTTCGATTCGACCGGCAACTCGAAATATAAATCGCTAGACCAGTGCTATAGGGAGAACACATGAAAATTACAGAACGCAAGACCGCTGCAAAACACGACGATTTTCTCACCAGCGTTGCCCGTTCGATCGGCTCGACGCTGGGCGCTGTCGCCGCCAAGGTCGACCAAGCAACCCGCCCGGCGCGCCGCCGCCCCGCCGGCCGTAAACGCGCGCGCAAACACGGTTCTGTTTCCCGGCCCACTCGGCGCGTCTCCGCCTCTGCTGCTTCGAAGCGAAGCCACAGAGCGGCGCGACTCACCACTAGCAAGCGAAAGAAATCTTCCAAGTAGCCGAATTCATTTCAAAGGAGAATGCCCATGCGACAGTTCACATCTCATGTTTCATTGTTCACGTTGCTTGCCGTCGGCACCTTCGCGGGATGCTCCGCCCAACCGAAGTCCCCGGATGTCTCCGACAGCATCCGGAAATCGCTCGATCAGGCCGGCTTGAAGGACGTGAAAGTAAGCCAGGACCGGGAAAAAGGCGTGGTAACTCTCGATGGCAATGTGCCGTCCGATATGGACAAGTCCCAGGCGGATACGATCGCCAAATCCATCGCTACGGGGCAAGTCGTGGCAGACCAGATTGCGGTCGTCCCTCCAGCCGCTCCGAGCGATGCCAAGACCATCAATTCGGATGTGGACAAAGGCATCGAGAAAAATCTGGACGCAGCGCTGGTACAGAATCGGCTGAACAAGCACGTAAAGTATGACGTCAAGAGCGGCGTCGTCACCTTAACGGGCGAGGTGAACTCGCAGGCAAAGCGCGCCTACGCGGAAAAGGTCGCGGCCGGGGTTCCCAACGTGCAGCAGGTGGTGAACGAACTGCAAGTGAAAGACCAGAAGGCCAGCTCTACAAACTAACGCTAGAAGATCGGTATGCTGCCAGCGAGTACTCGACCGGGCGGTTCTCGCTGGCGATTCGGAGAATCCAGCGTCCCGCACGCCAGGAACCCTTAGTCGTGCAGCACTTTTGCCAGCGACTTGTACACTTCCAGGCGGCCATTCTTGTCATAGTGGATGTAGCCAAGCTTGCGGAATTTATTCATGAAGAAATTCACGCGAGGGCGCGTGGTTCCGACCATCTCTGCCAAGATGTCCTGATTAATTCTAGAAAGGAATCTCATGTCCGGATGTCCCGTATCGTAATCGGCCAGCAACAATAAAGTGCGCGCCAGGCGCTTTTCGCTGGAATTGAACAGGTGATCGATTAAATCCTCTTCGATCCGGTGATTCCGGGCCAGCAGGTAATTGACGAAGCGCGAACAGACGGCGGGCTCCTTGGTGATAATCCCCAGCATCCTTTTTCGGTTGATGACCATGACGGAACCAGGAACCAGTGCCATTGCCGATGTGGAATAGAATGCCTGGCCAGTCAAGCAGTTCTCCCCAAAAAAATCGCCTCGGCCCAAGAATCCCAGGATTCCGCGCCTGCCTCGATCCGAAACCAGCATCAGCTTCACGATGCCTTTCTCGATGTAGCCAACATCCGTACACTCATCGCCCTGCGAGAAAATCGTCTCGCCAGCCTCGTAGTGCACGGGTTTCGATACCGGCAGCCCTGCTAGAGACAGAGCCTGGGCTTTGTCCGCCCGTTTCTTGGGTGTCATTTTGTCCTTCAATATCGAACGCGCCGCGGATGAATAAGCCGAACCCCGTCATGCCGCGTATGATTCGCAGTCTTGCGCGGTGCTATTGTGCAATTTTTCTGTGCAAGTGCAAGAAAAGATTGGCTCTGTCTAAAGTTGAACATGCAAGTTCGTCGCGGCCGTGTACACTCGCGGCCGGTGAGTTGTGTGTCCAGCCTCTTGCCGCAGCTGGAGCGAACGGTTGCTCTAACATCGTCGGCCAGAGGTGAGTATGGACTTGGGATTCGACATTTTCCGCACGCTGGATGACGGTACTCCGTTATGGATCCAGCAGGTCGCCACGCTCGACGACGGCAGAAAGAACCTGCATGCGTTGATCGGCGCTGCCCCTGCCGAGTACTTCATTCGCGATGCTTCGACGGGCGAGATCGTGCTTAGAATGGGCGGAAATTCCCCCATTTGATTCGCATCGCACGCCCGAGTCGCTCGCTGGCTAGCCCCGCAGCTTGCAGCGCAGTCGGGCGATACAGGATTCAGGGTATTCTTTAACCCCCTCTCACTTGAAACAATTGAGTCACGCGGGCTTCCATTTTCCACTGCAAGCTATGGATCACCGTTGCCACCTGCGGCGGGGCTTTCGTTGAGGAGCGTGTCGATGAGCACGGTGAGCCCATTCGGATCCAGCCCACCGCATTCTGTGCCGGGAGCGCATCCGCATGACCAGGAAACCTGCGGACACACGGTTCAGTTCTACGCGGAAGATCAATCGCTGATCACTGGGCTAAGCCGCCTGATCGCTACCGCACTGGGGACCGGAAGTTCCGCAATCGTGATCGCGACCAAGGCTCACCGCGAAGCGCTGACGCTGGAATTGCAGGCCCGCGGTTGGGACACGATGAAGGCTGTGTTGCAGGGCCGCTTTACCCTGCTGGATGCCGCCGAGACCTTGGCGAAATTCACTGTGGATGGCTGGCCGGACGCCGCGCTGTTCGCTGAATTGATCGGCGGTTGCGTCGCTCGAGCCAAAGCGGCATCGCACGGCGGGAATTCGCGTGTGGTCGCGTTCGGCGAAATGGTCAGTCTGCTCTGGGCGCGGGGAAAGCCCGATGCTGCTATCCGGCTGGAGCAACTCTGGAACGATTTGGGTAAGACGCACGATTTTTCGCTGCGCTGTGCTTACCCCATCGGAAGCTTCGCGCGCGCAGAAGACGGTGAGCCGTTCCTGAAAATCTGCGCGGAACACTCCGGCGTGATTCCCGGCGAGAGCTATACGGAGCTTGCCACCGAAGCCGAACGCCTGCGCAATATTTCGCAGCTGCAGCAAAAAGCGCGCGCGCTGGAGACCGAAAAAGCGGAGCGCAAGAATATTCAGCAGTGCCTGCAGATCCGCGAATCGGAACTGGCCGATATTCTGGAAAACGCGTTGGAAGGCGTGCAGCAGGTCGGGCCGGATCAGACCATTTTGTGGACGAACAAAGCTTTGCTGAAACTGCTGGGCTACGCGCCGCAGGAATATATCGGACACACTCTGGGCTCCTTCCATGTTCATCCGCATGTCTTCGCAGAGTTTTGGGCGAGGTTGATGTGCCGGGAGGATATCTACGACTATCCGGCGGAACTTCGCTGCAAGGATGGTTCCGTCAAGCAGGTTGTGATCAACTCGAACGGTCTCTGGGAAAATGCGAAGTTCGTACATACCCGCTGCTTCGTTCGCGATGTGACGGAACAAAAGCGGCTGGAGCAAGTTCTGCGCGGCGCGGAGAAGCAAGCGGCAATGGGCCGCGTGGCCGCGGGCATCGCGCACGAAATCAACAATCCGCTGGAGACGGTGACGAACGTTTTTTATCTGCTGCGCGACCATCCGTCCTTGGATGCGGACGCTCGTGAACTGGCGCGCGTGGCGAACGAAGAAATGGAGCGTGTACGCCATATCGCCCGGCAGACTTTGGCGTTTTGTCGCGACTCCCAGAGTCCCGTTCCCACGTCGCTGCGCCTCGTACTGGACGACGTGCTGGAAGCATTCGGCCGGCAGATACAGTTAAACCAGGTCACGGTGGAACGGAATCTTGAGGTCGATGGCTTGGTAGTGGCATTTCCGGTCGAGCTGCGGCAGATCTTTATCAATCTCATCGCGAACGCTTTGCAGGCCATGCCGGAAGGCGGCACGCTGCGCGTCAGTCTGCGCTCCAGTTCGCAGTGGTCGGGCAATGGCGTGCGCTCGGGTATTCGCGTGACCGTCACGGATACCGGCCTCGGGATTCCCGTCAAGCACCAGCACAAAATCTTCGAGCCATTTTTCACCACCAAAGCGGAAAAAGGCACGGGACTGGGTCTGTGGGTTAGTCGCGGAATCGTGCAGAAACTCGACGGCACGATACGCTTTCGCTGCGCCAAATGGCACGGCCGCACGCTCACCTCGTTCGCCGTTTTTATTCCCACGGACGGGATGGGCTTCGCCGTCTCCTAGCGCACTGGCGCCGCCCTGAACGAGGCTGAACGCAGCAGCTTTGCACGCAGCGCGGCAAAAATGGCGAAGATACTCTGCATTGACGACGAATCGGCCGCGCTCAGCATTCGCAAGCGCGTACTGGAATCCGCGGGTCATCAGGTGCTGACCGCGCGTTCCGGCGACCAGGGCATCCAACTATTTCAGGCCGAGCCTTTCGATCTGGTGCTGCTGGATTACTGGATGCCCGGCAAGAACGGAATCGCCACCGCACGCGAGCTCAAGCGCATCGATCCATCGGTTCCAATGGTTATTTTGTCCGGGCTCTCGCAATTGCCGGACGAAACGATGGGGGTGGTGGACCGTTGGATTCTCAAGGATGAGGGGCCGCAATTTCTGCTGCATACGATCAGGACCTTGCTCGATTCCACTTCTTGACTGCAGCGTCAGAGAAAGTCCCCTCCCCGTGGCTGCGCGCGTCTTGGGCCCGCCGTACCGCGATCTCTCCGTGGACTTCCGCCGCTTAAGATTTGTGAGAATTCCAAACGTACAGGAAAGTCTCATCGGTGGCTGTAGCCACGCTTCGTTGGCTTTTGCGCGTCGCGCGATTCAGCGCGGAACGGACGTTTTCTTTCGAGTCGCCCAGGTCCGCCAAGGGAATCTTGATGGCCGCGCCTTCCTTCAGTTGGTCCAGGTCGCGAAGTATCAGCGTGACGATCTTTTTGTGTTTGCCGTTGCGCGAGTTCGGAACATCGAGCTGCGCCACGGTCTTGAAGTGAGCCACGGGTCGAGTTGCGCTCATACGCCTCCTTCTAAAGCTAACGTATAACTAACGAAGAGCTATCGTAAGCAACCGCAGCTCGTCGTGTCAAGAGAGATTTGCTAAAGTACGGTAGCGTACAATTAACCCCCCGCAGCCCGTGCTGGCAACGCTCGCGCTATCCCCGCCACGGTTACGCTATCGCTGCCCCATCGCGCTATTCCCCGCACCATCGCGCTAAACCGCGCACTGCTCTCACGCAAGACAGCCAAAAGATTCTCCCCGTATGTTTGGCGCGCTGTTACGGTGTGTGCAGGAAAGGAGGCGCCGTCATGAGAGCAATCGGTACGTATTTCGAACAAGTTCCTAAAGCGGTCATCGAAAAAATACTGGCGCAACAAGTTCCGCCGCCCGAAGACGCACGGGCCGGCGAGGCAGCCGTCAACAAGCCGGGCCCGAGCAAGCCCGCAAAGAACCATACGACCCGCCATGCCAAGCGCTGAATGGCGGCACAGAAAATCCACCCGCCGCGTGGCGGCAGAAGTTGCGCAGAAAAAGGGAGCTGGCGATGCAACTAGCAACGAGCGTAAACGATCGAGGCCAAAATTTGGCGACGACTGCACCTTGGGAGAAACGCATGGAAATGGCAATGCAGGGAATTCTTGAAATGCTGGAAGAAAATGTCAGATGGTGGGAACAGGCGGCCGTCACCTGCGAACACGCCGCCGGCCGTTTACCCGAAGGCGAGAAGGAAGGATGGCAGCTCATGGGTGCGGTATACAGGGAACGTGCGGAAAAGCACGCCCGTCTCGTCGAGCAAGTGCGCCAGGAGAACAACTCAGCGCATCGCTAGACGGGCGTCAAAACAATCCATGGATTCCACTCGCTATAAATGCCAGTGACGCCAGCAGCATCACCATGGTCGCGGTCCAGCCAATTGCGCGCAAATACATGGGGAGTGAAAACTCTTTCACGATGGCTGCGTTCGCGGACATGATCATCAACATCACCATCAGCGGAACCGCCACCACGCCATTGATTACCGCGGACCAGTAGAGCGCGCGAATCGGGTTCATACCCAAAAAATTCAAAGCGATTCCGATGATCGTTGCCGCCGCGAGCACCGCATAAAATCGCGGCGCCTGGCGCGGCTTGCATTCCAGGCTGGCGCGCCATCGCAACGCTTCCGCTACGGCATATGCCGCAGACCCAGCCAGTACCGGTATGGCCAGCAGGCCGGTCCCGATGATCCCCAGCGCAAAGAGCAGGAACGCGAAGTGTCCGGCCAGCGGTTGCAACGCTTTGGCAGCATCCGCAGAGGTCTCGATGCCTTTGCCGGCGCCCGCGGCGTGCAGCGTCGCGGCCGTGGTGAGAATAATGAAAAATGCCACCAGATTGGAAAATCCCATGCCGATCCAGGTGTCCAGTCCGATGCGATGGAATTCCGCGAGCGCTTGTTCCGGCCGCCGCCGCAGCGCAGATTCGTTCCGGTTGATGCGCACCTCTTCGGCTTCTTCCGACGTTTGCCAGAAAAACAAATAGGGGCTGATGGTGGTGCCCAGAACCGCAACCAGCGCCATCCAGTAGTCGGCGGTCCAGGTGATCGAAGGGACTAGCGTCGAGCGCAGCGCGATTTTCCAGGGGACGTGCACCACGAACGCCGTCGCCACATAGGCGAACAGCGCCAGCGTCAGCCATTTCAGGTAATGAACGTATTTCTTGTACGGTACGTAGACCACCAAGAAAAGTGAGAGTGTGCCGAATCCCAGCACAAACACGTTTAGCGATCCTCCGAAAACCAGCTGCGCCGCCGCGCCCATTGCCGTAACGTCCGCGCCCAGATTGAAAATATTCGCCGCGCACAACAACAGAACCAGGCCGTATAGAACCGGCTTCGGATAGTTCTTGCGCAGGTTTTCGGCGATTCCCGCTCCCGTGATGCGCCCCAGGCGCGCGCAAATTTCCTGCATCGCCGACATCAATGGAAATGAAAACAGCATGGTCCACAGCATGCCCATGCCGAATTGCGCGCCTACCTGGGAGTACGTTGCGATGCCGCTCGGATCATCGTCGGCGGCTCCGGTAATCAAGCCGGGCCCGAGGCGCAGCAGAAAATGCAGCTGTTTCCCGGGGCGGCCCCGGTGCCGTTCGATCGGCTCCGCTTTTACCGATGGCTGGGACATGCGTTTCTCCGAAAATCCAGCAGCTCCGTCCTGCGTTCCTGCTGCAAGTGTTATACGCCGGTCCTGAGATGCGCAAAATCAATGATTCCCGGTAGATAGGGCCGCGCGAAACCGCAGCCAAAGCACTTTCCCGCGGCAAGCCACCTTCTGGCCGCTCCTATGGCCTGCCCGTTCTGGCTGCCAGCATCGCGCCCCGCCGCGCTCACGTAACGCTTTCGTATGGATTTTGGAAGTAGGCCGCCGAATCTGCCAGGCCTGCGCTAAAATTTATTCTGGTGCCCCTTCGATGAAGGTTTCTCGTCTCGCGTTACTGATCACTTGCGCGTGGGTGTTTTTTGTCGGCGGTTACGTGGCAGTCATATTGCTGGCCTCGAGGGATTCCACCGTCGCCGGCCTCAGTTATTTCCTCGCGTGCATCGTTCCGTTATTCGCCAATACCTGCCTGTTGTGGAACGCGGCGTCTCCCTACCGGCGGCTAAACGGATTCTGGATGCTGCTTGCGCTGGGCTGCACTCTTTGGCTTGCGGGAATTCTTGTGTTGGTTTACACCCAGTTTAGCCTGCATCAGGAAAGCGAAGTTCCGTTCATCGCCGATCTGCTGTTTTTTCTGCACACCGTTCCCTTCATAGCGTCGCTGGCGCTGATGCCTCATGCCAGAAAAATGCGCGAAACCCTGCGCTTCGGGTTAATCGATCTGGTCCTTCTGGGGATCTTGTGGCTCTACGTCTATATTTTCGCGGCGATGCCCTGGAAAGTGGTGTCGCCAAATCCTGAATTATTTCATTCGCGCGACTTCGCCAGCTATCTGATTGAAAATCTGGTCGTGGCCGTCGGCTTTGGTCTCCTGTTCCTGCGCACCCGGGGCGCTTGGCGCACCGTGTACGGCCATCTTTTCGGCGCAACCTCTCTCTACGTGACCGGAATGACGTTGTCCGTCATGGCCATGCGTCACCTGCTGCCAAACTTGGGCGGCTTGATCCGTTTGCCCATGCTGGCCTCCTTCGTCTGGCTGGGAACGGTGGGAATCATCGCGCACGGTTTGGCGTTCGAGCCGGAAGTGCAGCAACCTGCTGTGCAGCGCGATACGCAGTGGCCGGCCCGTCTGGCGATGTGGGGTGTGCTGGCTGCGCCGCTGCTGGCCGCTTGGAGCGAGTTTGCCAGCACCGCGCCCGACGCCGTGAAAAGCTTTCGTCTGATTGTCACGCTGGTGGCGATTTTCGTGGGAGCCGCTCTGGTATTTCTGCGCCAGTATCTGGTGTACCAGGAACGCACCGGACTGGTGCACGAATTGTGGGAATCGCTGGAAAATGTCAAACGGCTGCAAACCCATTTCGTGCAATCCGAGAAATTGGCGTCGCTCGGCCAGCTCGCAGCGGGTGCCGCGCATGAAATCAATAATCCGCTCACTGCGATTCTCGGCTATGCGGACGTGCTGACCATCGAAAACGCCGCCAATACACGCGCCCATTCGCTGGGAGATAAAATCCGCGAGCAAGCGCGCCGCACCAAGGACCTCGTCAACAATTTGCTCAGCTTTGCGCGGCAGGTTCCCGCCGAAAAACAATTGCTGGACCTCAATAGCGTTCTCACCGGCGCGGTGCAGTTGCGCAATCTCGATTTGCGCGGGAAAAACATTCGCATCGAACTGGAGAATCGCAGCATTCTTCCGGCCGTGCGTGGCGACCCGAATCAATTGCTGCAGGTTTTCTATCACCTGATCAGCAACGCCGTGGATGCCATGGAATCCGCCGGCGGAGGCGTGTTGCTCATTCGCACTTTGCGCGAGCGCGGCAACGTTGTCATCGAATTCTCCGACACTGGACCGGGCATGAAAGAGCCCGAAAAAGTTTTCGACCCTTTCTACACCACCAAGGAAGTGGGCAAGGGCACCGGGCTCGGGCTCAGCATCTGCTACGGAGTGATGGAAGAGCATGGCGGGCGAATCACCGGATTCAACCGGCCCGAAGGCGGCTGCACGTTCCGCCTGGAGCTGCCCGCGATTCTCGCGGTTTTTCCGCAGACTTCTACATTGCCCGCGGCGCCCGTCAACACGCGCTAACATCGTCACACGGCTCAGGGCGGGAGGCGCAGCACAGCTTTGGTCAGCGTCACCGCGCGAATGTGCTAGAGTCTGAAATTCCATGAGCGCATCCGCCACGATCGCCGCCCCGGCAATTTCCACCGAACATCTGACGCGCCGTTTCGGCGATTTGGTCGCTGTGCAAGACGTAAACCTTCGCGTGGCGCCGGGCCAGTTCTTCGGATTCCTCGGGCCCAACGGCGCTGGAAAATCCACAACGATCAAAATGCTTACCGGCTTGCTCGCGCCTTCTTCCGGACGCATGCAAATTCTCGGAGTTGACCTGACGCAAGATTCAGTTGAAGTGAAACGGCAGATCGGCGTCGTACCCGAAGGTATGGCTCTATTTGGCCGGCTCAGCGGCTCCGAGTATTTGAACTTCGTGGGACGCATGTACGGACTGGACCGCTCGACAGCCGCAAAACGCAGCGCGGAATTGCTCGATTTCATGCAGCTGGTGGACCAGCCCAAGGCCCTGGTGACGGATTACTCCCACGGAATGCAGAAAAAACTGGCCCTGGCCGCCGCGGTGATCCACGGCCCAAAAATTCTTTTTCTCGACGAGCCGTTCGAAGGCGTGGACGCAATTGCTTCCAACACGCTGAAATCCATGCTGCAAAATATGATCGCTCGCGGCGCCACGATCTTCCTTACTTCGCACGTGTTGGAAATTGTCGAGCGTCTTTGCAGCCACGTGGCCATCATTCACCGCGGCCAGCTTGTCGCGCAGGGTTCGCTCGAACAGCTTCGCGCGGGCGTCGAGGCGCAAGCAGCTGCCGCGCTCAGCGCCGCCGGCGCGCCGCACCAGATGGGCGCTTCCGCTCCTGCTCCCGGAGAAAGGCTCACGCTGGAACAGATTTTTCTGCGCATTGTCGGCGGTACGCGCCGCGCCGATCAGGAACTCTCGTGGCTGGGCTGAGCTTCACTCCCGAAATCCGCGGCCAGTTTTCCGCCATCGCTCGCGTGCGCTGGCAGCTTTTCGTCAACTCCCTGCGCACCATTCGGGGCCGCATGGAAGTTGTGGCGCGCGGATTCGTTTTCTTCGGGTTTGGCATGGGCGCACTCATTGGTTCCATCGGGCTCGGCTTCAGCGCGTGGTATTTCGTTTCCAGCGGCAGAGTGGATTGGCTCCCTCTGCTGCTCTGGCCTGTATTCCTGTTCTGGCAGCTTTTTCCGGTGATGGCCAGCGCTTTCACTGAAAATGTGGATTCCTCCAACCTGCTGCGCTTTCCGCTCACGTTCCCGTCCTATTTTATGATTCGTATCGCCTACGGTTCGCTCGATCCTTCCACCGCCCTGGGCAGCCTGTGGCTGTTGGGCATGGTCATCGGGATCGCCTGCGCATCGCCAGCGCTTTTCCTCTGCGCCGCGCCGGTTCTGCTGCTCTTCGCAATTTTCAACATTTTGCTGGCCCGCATGTTCTTCACGTGGGTGGAACGCTGGCTCGCGCAACGAAAGACTCGCGAAATCTTCGGCGTTTTATTTCTTTTCGTGGTCATCGGGGTTCAATTTATCGGACCGTTCATCCGCCATTTCGGCAGCCGCTCGCAGCCTGCGGTCTCGCGCGTCGTTGCCGAGACTCTGCCCGTCGAGCGCCTGCTGCCACCGGGCCTTGCGGCGCAGTCGATCGCGCACTTCCTGCGCGCCGAATATGCGTTGGCGTTTGGATCGATCGCCTTGCTGTGCGCTTATACGCTGGCGGCGCTGTGGTTGCTGAATTTGCGCCTGCGCGCGCAATATCGCGGTGAAAACTTAAGTGAAGGGGTGGCGCGCAGCGCCGCACCCGCGGCCAAACAAGAAATTCAGCTCGGTTGGAACCTCCCCGGCGTCTCCGGCCCGGTTTCCGCCGGACTCGAAAAAGAAATACACTATCTTTCGCGCAGCGGCCCCATGCTTTTCACGCTGCTGATGCCTCTGGTCGTGCTCTTGATTTTCCGGTTCTCGTCGGGGAAAACAGACAGCGCCGGAGGTCTGCTCGGCCATGCCTCGGACTTGGCTTTTCCCGTGGGCGCCGCCTACACGCTGCTGATTCTGACGAACCTGGTGTACAACAGTTTCGGCGCCGATGCCGCCGGCATTCAGTTTTATTTTGTCTCGCCGGTGCGCTTTCGCGAAATCCTGCTGGGAAAAAACCTCACGCATTCCCTCGTGCTCGTCGTTGAAATGATGCTGGTGTGGGCTGGAGCGTGCCTGCTGTACCGTCCGCCTTCCTTCGCTGTCCTGCTCGCCACAATCAGCGGCGTAATCTTCGCGCTCGTGGTGAATCTGACGGCGGGGAACCTGTTCTCGGTGTACACGCCAAAAAAAGTTGATCTCGCCACCTTGGGACGTCAGCGTGCGTCCCAGGCTACCGTGCTGGCAAGCCTGGGAATTCAAGCGGTCGTGCTGGGCCTGTGCGCGTTCGCCATCCTGGTGGCGCGCGCGTATCACCACATCTGGCTCGCGGCCATCATTTTCATCGCGCTAGCTGCCGTCGCCTCGGCGATCTATTTTCTGGTACTCAGTCGCATTGACGCCATCGCACTGCAGCGCCGCGAAGCAATGATCGCCGAACTTTGCCGCGCCTAACGCCGCCCGGCGATTGATCTCCGGCGTTACGCTGCAGTCATGATCACGTTGACCAGAGCGGAGCTCGATCGAAAATTTTCCCAACTGCTTAAGCCCTGCCAGTTGGCGGCGAACGCATTGCCGTCACGCCCGCAGGCAAGCGAGTCGCCTTTCGGGAGCCGCCACCTGCGCGCTGCCTTAAGGAAATCTTCGCGGAAATCGAAACCGTCGGAAAAAGATTCCGGCTCGCAAAGGACTTCACGACAGAAAACAGGATCGAAGAGGGCAGAACGTAAGCCATCGAATTCGAGATTGCACCTCTCGGGATCGCGGCGTAAATTCGCTGCTTAATTAATTCACCCGTCCGAGGTCTTATGAAACGCAGCGATCTCCTCGTCTTCTGTTTTATCTCGTCGGTGCTTTTTCTGCACTCTTCTCCTGCCGCGGCCCAAGCGCAGGCACAGGACCGCCCCTACGGAGCTCTCCCGCAGCGCCTGGACGAATTTGTCAGAACGCCCGCCGTCTCCGGATACGAAAATCAGCTGGCGGATGAGATTCGCTCGAGCTTGAGGAATCTACACCCGGCGACCGACAATCTGGGCGACGTGATCGTCACCATTGGCAGCGGCACGCCGCACCGCCTGCTCGTGGCGCCGATGGATGAGCCCGGCTTTGTCGTCAGCGAAATCACGCCGGACGGCTACTTGCGCGTGCAGCGACTGCCGCAAGGCGGTTTGCCTCCGATTTTCAATGAAATGTATTCCGCGCAGCCCGTGCGGATCGAAACGGCCGCCGGCAAATGGATTGACGGCGTCGTCGCGGGGCTTTCCGTGCATCTGCAACCTGGCCGAACCAATCCGCCGAAGGCCAGCGACATCGAAAATATCTACGTGGACATCGGCGCAAGTTCTGAGGCCGAGGTTCGCAAAGCAGGCGTGGATGTTCTCGATCCGATCGTCATCAATCGCCGATTGATGAACTTAGGCGGCGCAAAAATGGCCGCTGCTTCAATCGGCGATCGTTTCGCAGCCGCTGCGCTTGTCGAATTATTGGCCCGGGTTGAACCGGCAAAGATCCAAGGCACCGTCACCGTTGCGTTTGTTGTGCAGCAGCGTACCGGCGCGCGCGGTCTGCAGCGCATTCTGACAGAGACGCAAGCCGATGAAATGATCTACGTCGGCCGCCTGCTTCCTGGCGGCCCCCTTCCGGAAATGGAAACGCTCCATCGCGCGCCGCGCCGCGAGCTAGGCGACGGCGTGTTGGTCGGCGTGCAACAAACCGACGGGTCGCTCCCGGCATTCGCAACCGAACTAAAGCAGCTTGCCGACACCCACAAAATTTCATTTGCATCCGACTATTCCGCAAGCATTCTTCCCAAAAGCTATTTGCCCATGCCGGAATTACCCGCGAAATGGGCGCACTTGGCAATCGCTACTTCGTGGACCGATACCCCGGCGGAAACCATCGCTGCGAACGATCTGCTGAATCTCACAAAACTGCTGGATCTTTACTTGGCGGCCTCGCCGCCCGGCGGCTCATCCGGAGGCAAAACGTCAAGTCGCCAAGATTTTGCCGAGCATGTGCCGTTGCCAACCACCGAGGTTCTTCGTGAATTAGTGGAAGTCTATGGCGTTAGCTATCACGAAGCGCCGGTCCGCGAATTCGTCGAGCGCCTTCTTCCGCCGTGGGCCAAGCCTGAGGCCGACGACGCCGGAAATTTGATTCTTCATCTCGGCACGCCCGCCGCCGGCTCAAAAACAGCGCGCATCCTTGTCGTCGCGCACATGGACGAAATCGGCTTCACCGTGAAATCCATCTCCCAGGATGGCCGTCTGGAAGTCGAATGGCGCGGCGGCGGCGATCTGAGCTTTTTCGCCGGGCATCCGGCGCTAGTGCACGCTGCAAAGGGCGATCTCGATGCGATCGTCGAGTTGCCGAGCGGCTGGGATACCGCGAATTTCAAGTGGCCCACGGACGCAGGACAAGCAGGATCGACAAACCCCGTTCGAGTTGACGTCGGCGCGCGCACTGCGGACGAAGTCGCGAAGCTCGGCATCCATCTCGGCGACACGATCACCATTCCGAAAGCTTACCGCCCGCTGCTCGGCACGCGCGCCAATGGACGCAGCTTCGACGATCGTGTCGGCGACACCGCGCTGATTTCCGCCGTATGGGCGGTCGGCGCTCCGCTGAAAGATCGCGATGTCACTTTCGTCTGGTCCACCGGCGAAGAGGAAGGCCTGGTAGGCGCAGCGAAAGTGGCCCAGCGTCTCGCCGCCGCAGGTCAGGAGCCGGATTTCGTTTTTGCCGTGGACACTTTCGTCAGTGCGGACTCGCCGATCGAGTCGAAGCGCTTCGGCGATGCGGAAATCGGCAAGGGTTTCGTGATTCGCGCCGTGGACAATTCCAATATCGTCCCGACGGACCTGGTCGAGCGAATCATCAAACTCGCGCACGCGAGTCAAATTCCCATTCAGTTCGGCGTCACCGGCGGCGGCAATGATGGCTCCGCCTTTGTGCGCTACGGCTCGGTAGACATCGCGCTGGGCTGGCCCCTGCGCTATTCGCATTCTCCGGCCGAAGTGATTGACACGCGCGACGTGGATTCTCTTGCGCGCATCATCACCGTAATCACTAGGAGGTGGTAGGCGCGAGCAGGCGTCCGCCTCGTCAATCGCGAACCTACACCGGTGAGGCTTGCCCGCGTTTTGCTATAATCACGCGCCGTGAGCGACCCCGTCTTTAAACCGCCCCGCCATATCGTAATCGAAGGACCGATTCGCGTCGGAAAATCCACTCTGGCTAAAGCTTTGGCCGAACAGTTGCACGCCCGGCGCATCTTCGACGCCGGCGACAATCCTTTCCTCACGGATTTCTACGACGAAAAACCTGGCTCCGCATTTCGCGCGCAAATGTATTTTCTCTACGAGCGCCATCGCCGCCTGCTGGATACCCGTCCGGAAAGCAATGCCGCTCCCATCGTCAGCGATTTCCTGTTCGAGAAGGACAAAATTTTCGCGTACCTGAATCTGGACAACGAAGAGCTGAAACTCTACGAGCGTTATTTCGAAATGCTTGCGCCCTCGGTTCCCGCGCCCGATCTGGTGATCTATCTACAAGCCAAGCCTGAAGTCCTGCGCAAGCGTGTTTCGAAAAAAGCCGATCCTGCGGAAACGCAAATTTCGCCGGAATACGTGGAAGCGGTGGCTAACGCCTACGAACACTTTTTCTTCCGCTATTCAGGCGCAAACTTGTTGGTGGTGGACACTTCAGAAATTGATTTTGTGGAACGCAACCAGGACCTGCAGGAACTGCTGCGCCGCCTGCGCCAGCCTGTGAAGGGCACGCAATATTTCCTGCCACTCGGCCAGGGCTGAAGGCCGCGCTTGCAAGACTCCGCAAGCAATTTGCCGAACTAAAAAGAGGGGACGGGACGGGCGGCCCCGCCAGGCTACCCGCCCCGCACTGCGCACAGGAGGAACTTTAGATCCAAAAACGCAACGTTCGACGACACACCCGTAGCCGCATCCAGGGATCCAACTACGCAGCTTTGTGCGTGCCCGTCAGGCGGTGACGCAATCTTCCCAAGGTACGATTCACGGGATGGCTGCGATGCAGAAATGTGAGCACCGGCATGCGCCGCACGCCGATTTTTTCCAGCGCGCGCCGGATGCGGAAATCTCTTCCCGCCGACACGAGCCCTTTTTCCAAAGTGCTGATCGCGTCTGAGGTGCGTCCGGCCTGGTAATAAACTTCCGCCAAGTTCAGGTAGAGCTGGGCGTGGTTGTGCTTCATGCCCAGCGCTTCGCGGCACAGCGATTCCGCGTCGCCGAACCGCTTCTCAGCCAGCGCGGCCAGCAGTCCCGTGTAGGAGAGATAAAACGGATTCTTCGGAGCGATGCCAAGGGCGCGCCGGGCGTGCTGCAGGGCTTCTTCCGACTGCCCGTCGCGCAGATTTTTCAGGCACTCTTTGAAATCGTTCATTCCGGCATCTGAGGGGGATGTCGTTCCTATCCAGTGGGACATAGGCTCCTTCCTTCCCCTGCGGGCACCTGCAGGGTGACTGAAGGCAGAGTACCTATCGGCTGTAAACGTGGAAATAGAACGTCCGTACAGCTTTTGGGCTACTCCCTTTTACTGTCACTTTGGACAGGCAAAGATTTCTGCAAGCTGGATGAACCGGCGCAAACCCTGCAGCGCGATCGAGGTGTCTAGAAGTCCTTGTGTTACTGTGGTTTAGGCCGATGTCAAACAGCGTAGGCTGGAAACGAGAGAGTGGCTGCATCGCGGCTCAGCACCAATGAAGTTCGTATCGCATTTGACAATCTTTGCAGACGGTGGCTTGGAGCTCATCGGCACAGGCTGCAGCGTTCAGCCTTCTTCTTGCGCCAATTCGCACGCCGCGCGAGTCTGGCTTGCGAGCCGGCCTCCGCGCAGTTATGCTGCGTCGTGAATTTCGAGGGGTGACATGGAATCGATCCGCTTGCTGGGTAGCAGAGCTTGGGGCCGCGCGCTATTTGCATCCCTTCTTGTGCTCGCCCTTACCAGGCCAGTTTCCTTGACGGCCTTCGCGCAATCTCCCGCACTGGCAGCGGAGCAAGCGCAAACCGCGCCCGCGAATTCGGCCTCCGTGGAGCACGGAAAATTCATCCTGCATAAATTCGAGCAGGCGATCGGCGAAGAGACCTACCAGGTCACGCGCGATGGCGATTCTCTCAACGTAAAAATGGATTTCAAGTTCACCGATCGCAGCACCCCGGTGCCGCTAACCGCGTCATTCCGCTGCGCAGGTGACTTCACTCCGGCGGCGTTCGAAATCAAGGGCAAGAATTCCCGCTCGACGGACATTGATGAAGCGGTAGAAGTGCAAGCCGAGAAAATCCGTCTGCGCGACCGCGATAAATGGACCGAAACTGCCCGGCCTGCGCAGTTTTTCACCATCGCCGGCTACGCGCCAACCACCATGCAGATGCTTCTGGTGCGCTATTGGGCGACGCACGGCATGCCTGCACAGCTCGCCACTTTGCCCACAGGTCAGGTAAGAGTCGAGCCGCGAGGCAGCGATACTGTCAGCATCGACGGCCAGGCTCGGAAGTTCGATCGCTTCACCATTGAGGGATTGATCTGGGGCCGCGAGACGCTTTGGTTTGACGCGAATCGGAATCTCGTCGCCGCCGTCACCACCGATGCTGAGTTCGATCACTTCGAAGCGATGCGCGAAGGATACGAAAGCGGCTTGGGAGCGTTTGTCGGGCTCGCCGGCTCGGACGGCATGGCCGCGCTCGCGGATATTTCGAAGGGCATTTCGGGTAGCCGCGCGGAAAAAATCGCGCTTGTCGGTGGCACGCTGATTGACGGAACCGGTCGCGACCCGCTTCCCGATTCCGTTGTCATAATTGAAAAAGGAAGAATCGTGGAAGCCGGGCCGAAGTCGCGCGTAAAAATTCCCAGCGGCGCGCAAAAAGTGGATGCGCGCGGGAAAACAATTCTTCCCGGCCTGTGGGACATGCACGCTCATTTCGAGCAAGTCGAGTGGGGCCCGATTTACCTCGCCGCCGGCGCGACCACGGTTCGCGATTGCGGCAATGAATTTGAATTCATCACCGCCGTGCGCGATGCCGTGGCGAGTGGCCGCGGTCTCGGTCCGCGATTGCTGCTCGCAGGAATTGTGGATGGCACCGGACCGAGCGCAATCGGCGTCGAGCGCGTGGACACGCCCGAGCAGGCAAAAATGTGGACGGACAAGTACCATGACGCCGGTTTTCAGCAGATGAAGATTTACAGTTCCGTGAAGCTGGAAGAGGTGAAGGACGTCGCCGACGAAGCGCACCGCCTCGGCATGACCGTCACAGGCCACGTGCCCATCGGCCTGAACGCGTATCAAACGATTGCAGCGGGCCAGGACCAGATCAATCACATTCCGTACATCGTGGATATCATGGTTCCGCCGCTCCCCGATGATGCTAGCCGCCTCGATCACGCCAAAGCGCGAGCAAATTTGGATCTGGGTTCGCCCGCGGCGCAGAAAGCGATTGCCTTTCTGATCGAGCATAGAACAGTGGTGGATCCCACTCTCGCGCTGTTCGAATTTATCACGGCCAGCACGGCCAAACCCGCGGTCAGCATCGAGCCGGGCGTGGCCAAGGTGGCGCCGGAGCTGCAGGCAATCCTCGCGGATGTGGGTCCGCCGTCGCCCAATGCGGAAGTCGGCGAAAAAGTTTTCGCGAAAGAAGTTGCCGTGGTGGGCGCTTTGCACAAGGCGGGAGTGCCGATTGTGGCGGGAACGGATCAGACGGTTCCGGGGCACAGCCTGTACCGCGAAATCGAGCTCTACGTCCAGGCCGGATTCACGCCGATGGAAGCGATTCAGGCCGCAACGATTGTGCCAGCCCGCGTGATGGGGCTCGACAAGGACGTCGGCACAGTGGAAGCGGGCAAGCGAGCCGATGTGATCATTCTCGACGGCAATCCGCTGGAATCCATCCACAACATTCGCAAAGTAGAATTCGTCATCGCCAACGGCACGATGTACAACTGCGCGGAGCTGTGGCGTAGTGTCGGGTTTCAGCCATGAGACGAAGGATGAATCGAAGGGCCGCGTCATGAATCGAATTTGAGCTCATCCGCGCCAACCGAGAGGTTCTCCGATGGACAAATGGACTCGCAGGAAGTTTTTCTTCGCCACGCTGACGGGCGGAATCGCTGCCAGCACGCGGCGGCTTTTTGGCGCCGCCGATCCGCCGCGCAAAATCTTTGCGATTTCTGATGACGCAGCGGATTCTGCGGCGGCAGCGCAGGGCGTTCGTCCGCTGATTATTTCTTCCGCCAACGGTTTGCAGCATCTCGATGACGGAATGGAATTGCTCAAATCCGGTGGCGATACGCTGGATGCCGCGCTCGCCGTGGTAACAAAAGTGGAAGATGACCCCAACGACGATTCCGTCGGCTACGGTGGTTTGCCCAATGAAGATGGTGTGGTCGAGTTGGACGCCAGCGTGATGCACGGGCCGACGCGCCGCGCCGGAGCTGTCGCGTCCATTCAGAAAATCAAGAACCCTTCGCTGGTCGCAAAAACGGTAATGGAAAAAACCAATCACACTTTCATCGTGGGGGCGGGCGCGCAGCACTTTGCCGAAGACGAAGGTTTCGCGCCAATGAATCTTCTGACGGAACGCTCACGAACCGCCTGGCTCGCCTGGAAAGCATCCATTGCCGAAAATTGGCGCCCAGGGCTCGACAGTCCGGAATGGAAAGAGAAACTCGCGCAGCTTCTGGACACGCCGGAAAAATTGGCGTGGCGCGCGCATATCGAAGACGTGGTGATGCATCCGCCCACGGGAACGATCAACTGCCTGGCGGTGAACGCGAAAGGCGATGTTTCCGGCACGACTACAACGTCCGGGTTGGCCTGGAAAATTGCCGGCCGCGTGGGCGATTCGCCGGTGATCGGCGCGGGGCTTTTTGTAGATAACGAAGTCGGCGGTGCCGGCTCGACGGGCCGCGGCGAAGAGGATATCAAGATCGCCGGCGGCCACACCATTGTGGAGATGATGCGCCGAGGATCCTCACCGACCGATGCGTGCATGGAAGCGATGCATCGCGTGGTGCGCAACTATAAGCCGTTTCCTGACCGGCTGAAGAAATTCCACATTCAATTTTATGCGCTAAACAAGAACGGCGAATACGGCGCAAGCAGTCTCTGGGGCAAACACAACGATGGACGCCCGATGCAGTTTGCGGTGCACGACGGCAGCAAAGCGCGGCTGCTGCGCACCACGCCGATGTTTGATGAAGCGGGCGGAGATTACTAGAAATCGTGCCAGCGGACTTCCTCCCACATGCTTCGAATCGCAGAGGCTCTCCGGAACGCTGCAACTCACCTCGCATCACCTCGCTTTAGTGCACCAGTTCGGATGCGAAAACCAAATGGATGCCGCGGGCTTCGAGCGGCGGGATTCCTTCGGCGAGAGCGGCGATGGTGGCGGGGCGCGGGTGGCCGATGGCAATGGTGAATCCGTCGCGCTGCGCGTCGCGCGCGGCGAGGCCGAGCTGCTTGAGGATCGCATCGCGCGATGCGACGTCGTCGAGGAAGACCTTGCGTGATGCAGCGGGAACTCCGGCGCGCTGAGCCATGTCGTAAGCGACGGTCTTCGCGTCGGTGCGGCTGTCCACGAAGAACAGTCCGCGCTGGCGTAGCGCGGGCATGAGTGCCTGCATCAGAGCGGGATCGGCGGTGGCGCGCGAGCCTTGGTGGTTGTTCACGCCGGCGGCGTAGGGAACGGTTTCCAGCATCTCGGCCAGAGTCGCGTCCACTTGCGCGGCACTCATACCCACGCGCAGCTCGATGTCTTCCGGCTTTGCTCCGTCCGCTTCGGATTCCATGGGGAGATGCAGCATCACTTGATCGCCGCGGCGTTGCGCTTCTTCGGCGAGTTCGCCCGAGAGCGGCAGATGCGGAAGCACGGAAACGGTTAAAGGAAAGCCGAGTGCGAGCACGGCATCGGCAGCCGAACGGTCGTAGCCTAGATCGTCAATGATGATGGCGAGGCGCGCAGTTCCGGCAGGGGCGCTCGGGTGCGTTGGCGCGGGGGCATGCGCAGCGGCGCGCGCGGCGAGCGGAGTGACGACGTGAACGGTGTGCGTGCGCGCGCCGTGGAACGTGCAGTTGAAGCGGATCACGCCGCTGGAGGCGGTTTCGGTAACAGAGAGATCGTGCTTGCGGGCGATGGCTTGCAGAGCTTGCGCGAATGCAGCGGTCTGCGAGGGATCGCTGAGTGAAATGTAGATGTCATCGGCGGCTAGAGCACTCGCGCTGCCGTGTTTCGCGGGCTGCAGCTCCGGGCGAATGGAGATTTCGGATTTGTGGCCGCTGATATTCTGCGCCGTGCTGACAATTTCGCCGGTGATCGCGCGCAATTCGGATTTGGAGAGAGCTTTTTTGCCGCAACCGGCGAGAAAGAGAAGAACGATCGCGGCGCCTGCCGCGAGGATCCGCACAGCGCCGCGCGAATTCAAATTTAAGCGGCCAGTGGCTGCCAGGCATGCGTCAGCTTGGCTGCTTTCTTCTCGGCCGCGGGCGCGCCCTGTAGAATTTCGATGGCTTTCTTCACGACGGGATCATCCGGCGAAGAGCTGGGCTGCGCGGCTGGCTGCGCGAGGTCCGCCTGCGCCAGAAGATCGTCAATCGAAGGATGCACTTCCGCGGTGGGCGGCACACCTTCGGCGGGAATGTCCTTGTTACCCGGCGTAAAATAATTCGCGACGGTGAGGATCAGCGCGGCCCCGTCGTCCATTTCGATCAGCTTCTGCTGCGAAGCGGTGCCGTAGGTGCGTTCGCCGACGGTGCTGCCGCGCTTGTTGTCCGCGATCGCGGCGGCCAGAATTTCGGCAGGCCCGGCAGTGCCATTGCCGATCAACACGGCGACGGGCTCGGTCCACACAACTTTCGTGGCGTCAGCGGCGGAAATTACCGGCGCGACCGTCTGTCCTTTCAGCGTGGCGATGGTGCCGGAAGAGAGGAAAAGCTGCGCAGCAAGAATTCCTTCCTGGTCGTCACCGAGGGAGGAATCGCGCAGATCCAAAATCAGTCTCTTGGCGCCGGATTTCTGGAATTGCGCGAGCTTTTCGCGGATCTGTCTGGATACTCCGGGAGTAAATTCCGGCACGCGCAGATAGGCGACGTCGCCGTTCAAGCGATCTTCGACGAGCTTGGGCGCGGTGAGCTTCGCGAGAGTGATGTTCATTTCCTGCGGTTCGGCTTTGCCGCGGCGAATCACGGAAAGTTGCACGGTGGTTCCGGGGTTGCCTTTGAGCAGCAGCTGCGCCTGGTCGATGGCCATCTGTCCGGTGGTGAAGCCGGCGATTTTTTCCAGGATGTCGCCGATGCGCAGGCCGATTTTCGCGCCGGGGCTATCGGGCAGCACACCGATCACGCCGATATAGCCGAAGCGGCGCGTGAGCGCGAGGCCGGTTTCCGCCGGGGGATTGCTGGCGCTCTTATCCTTGAAATCCTTGTACTCGAGCGGGCTCAGATAGGCCGATTGCGGGTCGAGCGAATCCAGCAGGCCGTGCAGCGAGCCGTTCGTGACGGCGTGCATGTTGGGATCGTCCACATAATCGCGCTGGATGTGCTCGAGGACCTCGCTATAGACGGTGAGCGCGCGGAAGGCTTTATCGTCGGAAGAACGGCCGAGCATGTATCCGGCGGCGGCGTAGGCGACCACCAGAACTGAAATCCCCAGAACAATTTTTTTGCCGAGCGGGCTCATGCGTTGTCCTTTTTCGTGCGCGATATCCGTGCCGCTATCTTAGATGACCGCAAGCCGAAGCCGGTTTCCTGCCGCGCCGGATGCCTGCGGCCAGCAGCGCTGCGCGGCTTTTCATTAGACTCCGGCCGCCGCGCATAGGAAAGCATAATTATACCGTGAGTCGGGGCTGATGAGGCGGCCGATTCCTCCGTGGGGATTTGCGATGGCTGAGTCGCGATTCCCAAGCCCGAGCTGTGGTTCGGGTGTCGCGCGAGTCGGAGCGCCCATAACTCGTTTGCAATCAATATGCCAGCGCGTTTCAATCGACTAGTTCAGGTCGCGCAAGCCGAGCGGCAAACGATCCTCGGTCGCCACCGTATCCCAGGTGAAGCGCGGCGCTTCGAGCGTCGGTTGGCCGGTCAGCAAGTCGCGCGCGTTCGCCTGCGCATACGACATAAATCGAGCCGCGCGAAAAAGTCCTGTGCCGCGACACGGTGATCGAACGATTCAGCGAGGGCCCGAAATTTTCCTGCAGCCCGGTGTCGGGAGCGATCTTGGCAAGTTCCTGCGGATTGGTCACCTACCTCACATGCTGGCCATGCGCGGCGGAAAGCACGGCAAACTCGTCGTCACCACCACCGGCAAATCGGCCGCTGCGAATTCGAATGCGTGCACTCGAAGCCGGTGGGCGACGGCTTCGTCGCACCGGGAGCACCAGAATTTCGCGGCGCTCTGTTTCGTCCATTCCTGGATGGCCGCATGACACTCACGGCAGAATTTCTGATTGCTACCGGCTACACCGGTGAAACCACCGAGACATTTGCTTTTCCCTCGGACGCGACCTGCCCCACGCCGATTGAGCGGCCGGTGGGTGTGCCGCTGAAGTCTACCTGGCGGTGAGCTGGGCGCATCATTTCAACAAGTAGGCCGTGCTTGGTTCGAGCGAGCTGTTTTTTGGCGCAGAATTCATGAGAGCGGACGGTGTGACTGTTCTGTCTCGATTTCATTTCAGCTGACCGACGCGCCGACGCGCTGGGCTGCGAAACCAACAGCGTGAACAATATAAATTATTTGATGAAACGGTTTGTATTGGCACGCATCCAACACAGTGTCGGCAATTGTTGCTCTCGAAGTGAAATGTGGCGAATGATTGCAGCCCATTCGCACCCCCACCTTCAACCCCTATGCCGCCGGAGGGAACGTATGCGTGACCTTAGGCCGGTACTTTGGCAGGAAGCTTTTATCAGGGCCGTGGACGAGCCGGACCGGGAAACATTGGCGCGGCTGATTCGTGAAGCGGAGTTCGCTATCGTTTTTCGGCGACAGCAGCTGGAAAATCCGGCGGACTACGGCAACGAAGTGCGCGCGATGAATCTGGCGACGCTGGCCATGGATGCAATCAAGTTTCAGAAATTGGGCGGCGAGAGGAACCTGACGTTGTTGCGAGATTGCTGTTCGTTTCAGAAATCCGCTTGACGACTTGCCAGCCGCGGTTTTCCACGACTTTTCAAATCCCCAAGCTCGCCCGGCTCTGCAGCGCGAATTCGTGAATCTGGCTTTAGCAGCGCTCTTCATCCATGACCGTTGTATGCATCCGCGCAATCACAAGTAAAGCACGGCGATGTGAGGACCGAGAGATGACATTGTCCGGGAAGGACGTGCTGCTGGTGGGGCAAAGTTTTCAAACACCCAACCGCCTGACGAACCGGTTGCGGCGCTGGGGATTCCGTTGCTACTTTGCCGGCAATATGCGGACGGCGCACGAGTTGTTGAGCTCGATGCGGGTGGATGTGGTGCTCAGCGACATGCATCTCTCAGACGGGACCGGCGTTGCGCTGCTGGGAATTTTGGCCGGTTTGGCGGTTACGGCGTTCCTTTGCTTGCCGGTCGAAACCAGTTGCTTCTGGTTGCCCGCAATTGACGCTGGAAAGAAATGCCTGGGATTGCCCGCGCTACGGCCCGCGGAATTTGCGAAAGTGCTGGAGGAAATGGCGCGACATTTGGGAAGTGCGGCGAAGGGCTGAGTTTTTCGCGGCGTGACGCGCTCGCGTCTGGATCGCCGCGCGCGTGCTGCGTTCGGCGCTAGGACCTGAAATCGATGGACCAGAAATGCGGAGCGGGGCGCAAGAATTCGAAGCCGACGATCGTGGTGCCGGCTTGGGTTTTTATTACGCGGGCGATGCGGCAAGGAAGCTCTTCGTTGGTCTGCGTATTGGCCAGCAAGAATTGCTGGGATGGAGCGACTTCGCGCGAGACCGAGAGCAGGCCGCCGCTGGCGCTGACGTTCAGCGTGACGGCGTGTTCGGCGAAGGGTTCATCGTGCGAGTGGCCGTAGATGAAGACCGGAAGAAATGCAGCGACACGATGACTGCGGCGCCTGTTCGAATTTGACACCGCGGGTGCGGGAGACGGCTCGCGATTGGCACGAACCCTTCCTGAAAAAAACAATTTGCGCCAGCCCATGAATTTCCTTTTTGCGAAAGCGTATATCGCGTATCCGCAAACTCGCGGAATTCTTCACTGGGCTGGTGTAAGTTTACACCAGGCGATGCGGGAACGGATGGCCCGCCCGCGCCCGTTGTTTCGCTTGCGTCAATGCATGGGCATGTTGGCGGATGACGAGCAACGGAGGCCCGGTTCGGGTAAGCTAACGTGCATGATGCGCGGCGAATGGGCGCGCGTGGAGCGGCGGCGATGACGGCAGCGGATTTTCGGCGGCTGGCGCTGGGTTTTCCGGAAGCGACCGAGGGCGCGCACATGGATCATCCAGATTTTCGCGTGGGCGGGAAAATATTCGCGACGCTGGGGTATCCGGACATGGGCGTCGGGATGGTGAAGCTGTTTCCGGACCAGCAGAAGGATTTCGTGCGCGCGGAGCCGAGGGTTTTTGCGCCGGTCAATGGATTGTGGGGACGGCGCGGGGCCACCTACGTGCGTTTGAAAGCTGCGCGGAAGCCGAGCGTGTGGCGGGCGATGGCGGCGGCTTGGCGCAATACGGCGCCGCGTAAACTCGTTGCGCAATACGATGGTAAGAAACCGAGCGGCGGCGCGCGACGCAATTGATTGTGCGCGCACCCGGGCTGGGTGATTTGCACGCCGATTCCGCGCACAATTTCTTGCGATGTTCGATCCGATGATCGCTCGCCCTTTTTCCTACCGACAACTCGGTGCGGCACTCGCGGCGGGCTTGGCGCTGCGGTTGTTCTTTATTTGGCGCTTTCCATTTTATTCCGGGGACACGAAATTTTACGAAGAGCTGGCGCGGAATTGGCTGGATCACGGCGTCTACGGACTGTATGTGCGCGGCGCGCTGACGGCTGTAGATATGCGCGTGCCGGGGTATCCCGCCTTTCTTGCCGCGATTTATTTTGCGATGGGGCGGAGCGCGCAGGTGGTAATGGCAGCGCAGGCGCTGCTGGATCTGGCGACCTGCGTGGTGGTGGCGTTGCTGGCGGCGCGGCTAGCGCCGGTTTCACGGCGCGCGATGGTAGGGACTGCGGCGTTGTGGATGGCGGCGCTCTGTCCTTTCACCGCAGATTACACGGCGGTGGTGCTTACGGAGGCGCTGGCGACCTTTTTTACGGCTGCGGCGGCGCTGGTGTTTGTTTATTTTGTGACGGAGCCGGGGTTGGATTTGCCGGCGCTTGGGGCGACCGGTTGGTCGGTGCGGGGAAAAGTGTTTTCGTTCGTCGGCTGGTTCTTGCTGCTGGGAATTATAGTGGGGATGGGAACCTTGGTGCGGCCGGAGACGCCTCTGGTTTTGGCCGCAGCGGGGATTGCGCTGTGCGTGCGCTGGTGGCGGCGGGCGGACTGGGCGAAGTTGATCCTGGCGACGTGCTGGATGTGCGTTGGGCTGCTGTTACCGCTAGCGCCGTGGGCGGCGCGGAATGCGCGCGCGTTAGGACGCGTGGAATTTCTGGGGCCGCGTTACGCGCAGACTTATGGAGATTTTATTCCGCTAGGTTATTTTGCCTGGACGCAGACGTGGATGACGCGATTTGGCCAAGCCTATCTGGTGACCTGGAAGCTGGGGAAGCAGCCGGTTGATATGGCGAGCGTGCCGGAGGTTGCATTTGATTCGCCTGGGGAGCGGGAGCGGGTGGCGGAGTTGCTTGCGCGATACAACCGCGATCTGAAGATGACGCCGGTGCTGGACCGCGAATTTGCGATTTTGGCGGCGCAGCGGACTGCGCGCAAGCCGCTGCGCACGTATGTTTTTGTGCCGGCGCAGCGGATTGTGGCGATGTGGCTGACGCCGCGCATCGAGTTGTTGCCTTATTCGGGGAAGCTGTGGCCGATGGGCGATCAATGGCGCGGGAATCCAGCGGATTTTGGATTTACGCTTGGATTTGGGGTCTTAAGCTTTTTGTATTTGGGGATGGCGGCGATTGGATCGAGGCGATGCTGGACGCAACTGGCAACGACATTCCTAATTTTGTTTGTAGCGCTACGGACGGTGGCGATGACGCAGCTGCAGACGGTTGAGCCGCGCTATGTGATTGAGTGTTTTCCAGTGATCGTGGCGCTCGGCGCGCTAGCGTGGGCGACGCCAGGGCAGAAGGGCGCGCCGGAGGATGACACGGTGCAAGCGGAGATGAAATCTGCAAGCGAGTCGTTGCCGTAGAGGGCGAACAGAGATCCTTGGGCTGCGCTCAGGACGACGACGAGCGGCAAGAGAGTTCGCAAGAAGACGGCGCGCCCTCGTCTTGCGTGCGCAGCCAGCAGCGGCTGCGCCACGCTTAGGATTTGTCGCGGGCGCCGACGGTCGCGGGTTCTTGTGGGTGAACGAAACTCGCGGCGGGCGACGCGGATGCTGAGACTGGCGGCGCGGCTGCTGTCGTTGCGGTTGCGGCGTCGGGCTGTGCGGGCGCTTCGATTTCCCAATCGCAGCCTTCCCTGATGCAAGTGCGGAAATTTCCTTGCTTGGTGCGCTTTTCGACGATGAAGGGCGCGCCGCATTTCGGGCACGGCTCGTTGAGCGGCTCG
>DATNLN010000225.1:0-8428 GCA_035602855.1 Candidatus Acidiferrales bacterium | reverse complement strand
GGCGGGAACGCGTTGTATCGCGGGCGCGGGAATTGCACTTTCGAGGACGTGACGGAGCAGGCCGGGGTGCGCGGCAGTGGGTTCATGACCGGCGCGGCATGGGCGGACTACGATAAGGATGGGTTCGTGGATATTTTTGTGTCCCGTTACGTGCATGTGGATCTGAGCAATGTGGCGGCGTTCGGCACGTGCAAGTTTCGCGGGATCGTGGTGCAGTGCGGTCCTTGGGGAATGACGGGTGAAACGGATTTGCTGTATCACAATCGCGGGGATGGGACGTTTGAGGAAGTGTCGCAGAAAGCCGGCGTGAGCGATCCCAACGGATATTACGGTTTGGGCGTGGTGTGGGGCGACTACGACAACGATGGCTGGCCGGATTTGTATGTGGCGAACGACACGGGGCCGAATTTTCTTTATCACAACAATCACGACGGGACATTTACAGACGAGGGGATGCTGGCAGGCGCGGCGTTGAGCAGCGAAGGCGACGCGGATGGCTCGATGGGAGTGGATTTCGGCGATTACGACCACGACGGGCGATTGGATATTTTCGTGACGAATTTTGCGGACCAGGAAGACAACCTTTATCACGACTTGGGGGCCAGAGGATTTGATGACGTCAGTTGGAAGGCCGGGGTGGCGAAGCCCAGCTACCCTTACGTGAAATGGGGAACGGGATTTTTCGATTTTGACAATGATGGCTGGTTAGATTTATTTGTGGCGAGCGGGCACGTGTATCCGCAGATGGACCAGCTGGAGGGGATCGCGCGATACAAGGAACCTTTGCTGCTGCATATGAACAATCACGACGGAACGTTCACCGAATCGGCCGCGGCGGCGGGATTGGGTGCGGTGCCGGTAGCGTCGCGCCGCGGGGCGGCGTTTGGGGATGTGGCGAACGACGGGAATGTGGACGTATTGTTGCTGAATGTGGGCGAGGCGCCGACTTTGCTGATGAATCACGGAGTGGCGGGGAATCATAGCGTGGAATTTCGACTCATGGGGACGAAGAGCAATCGGGCGGCGATTGGAGCGCGAGTGACGGTGCGGGCGGGAAAGTTGGTGCAGTTTAATGAGGTTCGCGGCGGGGCGAGTTATCTTTCGCAGAATGATTTGCGTTTGCATTTTGGATTGGGGAAAGCGGCGGTCGCGGATTCGGTGGAAGTTTTATGGCCTAGCGGGGCGGTGGAGAAATTTGCGGGCGTTGCGGCGGATAAGATTTATATGTTGGTGGAGGGGAAGGGGATTCGGGGAAGTACCGTGCTTGTGGCGCCGTGAGGGGTTTGGCGGTCTAAGACCGCCGCTCCAACTGCATCGGCGATGCTGGTGCGGCAACTATCGCGCAGCCTGAAGGCTGCGCCGCGAAGGCGGGGCACGGCGCGCTGACAGAAGTGCGTCAATCGGGAGATTGGGGTTCGCAGGGGTGGCGTTGGAGGAGGTTCTGCGAAATTAAAAAGGGCGCTGCGATTTTCTGCAGCGCCCTTTTTTGCTGGCCGTGTATATTGCGTTATTTTTAGAACAAGAACTTCAGGCCGAACTGGAAGATGCGGCCCAGGTGCGCGCCGGAGGGTTGTAGGAAACCGGCCCAGCCGCCGGAGGTGCAGGAGGCATCGCCCGCGGAATTATTGGCGCCACCGTAGCAGCCAATCGAGCCGTTCACGCCGTTCCACTGCGTGTGATTGAAAATGTTGAAAGACTCGGCGCGGAACTGGAAGGCGTAAGACTCTTTGATTGGGAAATTCTTGTAAAGAGCCATGTCGAAATTCAAGCGGCTCGGAATGTTCAAGGAATTTCGTCCGGCGTCGCCGAAAGTGAGACCTTGCGGGGCGGCGTAGGCTGCAGGGTTGAAGAGCAACGGTCCCGAGCTTTGGTTCAGCGATGCCTCCACGACTGACGGCGGCGCGGAATGAGGATTGCCGATCACGTCCGGATAGGAGCCGTTGGTTCCGACGCCGTTGGCGACGCCGGCGTTGTCGCCGAAAACAGCGTTGGTGACACTGAAGGGCGTGCCGGTATAGAAAGTGGTGATGCCGGAGTACTCCCAGTTGGCGAGCAGGATTTTGGAGATGCCTTCGCGCTGGCCGGAGGGAATGTCGTAAATGTAGCTGACGGTGAGAATGTGGCGCTCATCGAAATTGGAACTGGCGTAGTTGCCTTTCAGGTTGTAGGAGTTGACGAAATTGACGTCCTGCCAGTCGGATTCATCGTCGAGCGAGTGCGAGTAGGTGTAGGCGACGGCGAGGGTCAGAGGAGCGATGGTGCGGCGGACGGAAACCTGCAGCGAATTGTAATTGGAGCTGGCGCGATATTCTTTTCCGGTGACATCGCCAAAGCCGGGGAAGTTGGGTCGCACCAGGTTGGGGTCAATGTTGCCGCAAGCGACGTTGAAATTATTTTGCACAGAAGTGGGCAAGGTGCCGACAGCAGTTCCATTGGCGAAACCAGTCTGGCAATCGTTCGTGTTCAGTGGAACGCCTGCGGTGTAGGGATTCTCGCCAGCGGGAGTGGGGAACAATTGGTTGAGGTCGCGCTGGTCGGCCAGATTGGTGCCTTTGCTGCCGACGTAAGCGAGCGAGCCGATGGTGTTCTTGAAGAACTCGTGCTGAATGCTGATATTCCATTGTTGGGCGTAGGGCCAGATGGCCTTGTTGGGAATCGAAGTGACGGACAAGGGAAATGCCAGCGGAGGTCCGCTCGCATTTCCCAGGCAAGTGTAGCCCGTTGGCTGTCCGCAACTGGAGCCGGTGATATTGGATTGGCCGGGAGTGAGGACAAGTGGCGCGCTGCCTTCGAGGCTTTCCGCGTTAGCTTCGTTGCCGTTGCCGTGGTCGAAGAAAATGCCGTAACCGCCGCGAATGGCGGTCTTGCCATTGCCCCAGGGATCCCAGGCAAAGCCCAGGCGGGGAGCGGGATTGAACCAGTGTTGCTGCAGGCATCCGCGAGGCTGGCCGGCTCCGCCGCATTGCACGATGCCATTGAAGAGGAACTGCGCATCGGCGGCGTTGGAATAAGACAGAGGCACATTGGTGACGGGATTGAGCAAGGCGACGGAATTGGGATCGAGAGCCGGGGCATTGGCTGCAGTCCAGGCGGCGGTGTCGAAGTTGAATTCACGATTGAATTTTTCGTGATACGTGCCGAAAAAGCTGAAGCGCATGCCGAGATTCAGGGTGAGGCGCGAAGTGATGTGGAAGTCGTCCTGGATGTAAGGTTCGAGGATTTGATAGCGATCGTAGTATTTGATCTGGTTGTTGGTTTGGGAATAGGAGGCGACGTTGCCGAGCAACAGGTCGGCAAAGGCGTTGCCGGTGCTGACCGAAGTATTGGTGGCGTCGAAGGCGAGCGCGCCTTCGATTTGCGGCGAGTTCTCCTGATTTTTCTGGGCAATTACGGCATAGGCGCCGAACTGCAGGTTGTGCTTGCCGATGATCTTGGTGACGTTGTCGCGCAAGGTGTAGGTGGGGTTGGCGTTGTTCCAAGGCTCGTAGGAGGGATCAGTCTGGAAAGAATAGGCGTTGTTTCCACCAACGTTGATGGCGGGCAGCTTGCCGCCGAAACCATTGTCGAAGAACGAGGTCATGGTCATGCTGGAGGGCCGCTCGAAAGGACCAATGTTGGTGAGGCTGATGTGGTCGGCGGTATAGCTGAACACGAATTCATTCAGCAGTGAGGGCGAGGCTGTATAGGTGAGGCGTGCGACGGCGCTGGTGCCGGGACCGACGAAATTGGTCTGAATGTTGGGCAGAGTGGCGTTGGACCACAGGGTGGTAGGGGTGACGGTGGTCCAGGAATCATGGATGTAATGGAACGAAGCGCGCAGTTTAGGAGTGATGTTGTGATCGATGCGCACCAGCTCTTCGCGCCAGTTGGTGGGAGTTGGCTCGGAAGTGTCGTAACAAGAGAAGGTCGGCGATGAACAGCCCACGGTGCTGTTGGCCTGGGGAATGGAGGCCAGAAGTGCGGAAACGTTCGGATCTGTTGCGGGATTCACACCCACGATGTGATTGCCCACGATTTGCACGGGAAGATTGGGATTATTTACGGGGCAATCGGTGGGACCGAGCGAGCAAATGTCCGTGAAGTCTCCCCCGCGTTCGGCGTTGGAAGGAACGGAGATGGCGTAAGTGTTGGGGACGATTTCTTTGCGCCATTCCTGAGAAAAGAAAAAGAACGTCTTGGACTTGTCCGTATTGTAGTGGCCGGGAATGTAAACTGGGCCGCCGATGGTATAGCCGAAGTCGTTCTTCTTGTACTCGGGAGCGTTGGGCGAGCTGAGGTCAAAATAGCTGCGGTCGTTGAACATATTGTTGCGATTGAATTCGTATACGTCGCCGTGGAAGGAGCTGGTGCCGGACTTGGTTTCGGCTTCGATCGTTCCCGAGGCGTTGCGGCCGTACTGGGCGCCGTAGTTAGAGGTGAGAACGCGGACTTCCTGGATGGCGTCAATGCTGGGATAAACGTTCAACGAGTTGTTGCTGCCGTTGTCCATGTTGTCGCCACCGTCCACTTCCCAGTTGTTGTTTTCGTCGCGGCCGCCGTTGACGCTGTACATGACGTTGCCGTTGACGCCGACGGTGCCTTCGTCCTGACCGGACTGATTGTTGACACCCGGGGTGAGATTGATGAGCTGGGTGAAGTTGCGTCCGTTGAGCTGGAGCTGGGTCATTTCTTTTGCGGTGACGGTGCCAGCGATTTCCGAGGATTGCGTTTCTACTTGGGCGACTTCTTCGCCGGCCACGACGACTTCACTGGAGAGGGAGCCGATTTCCAGGCTGACGTCCACGCGCAGTTTCTGGCCGACGCGGATGACGACGCCGTTGGCTTGGAATTTCTTGAAGCCCTTGGCCGAGACCGTGATGTTGTAGGCGCCGATGGGGAGCGCGGTGACGACCCATTCGCCGTCGTTATTGGAGACGGTGGCTCGGTCGACGCCGATGGTCGCGTTGGCGACGACGACATCAGCGCCGGCAACGACTGCACCGGAGGTGTCACGGACGGTGCCGGTGAAGGTGGCGGTGTCCTGCGCGAAGGCGGCTCCGGCGGCGGCCAGGAGCAGGGCAATCAGGCAACAAGCTTGGCGAAGAGATTTCATGAACGTCTCCCTGATGGCGCAAAGTTTGCGCGCGTAATTTGCGAGCCCGAAATGCTAATACCCGAAGTTGCTGGAATAGCGCGACGGATGGTGGGGGTGCAGCGCAGCTGGCAGGCTGAGCTGGGCCTTGCGGGGGAACAGCTATCCCGGCAAGTGGTGATGAAAAGCGTTATGGACCCCACCCCAAACGTTTTATTAAATTTATTAAAAGTGATTTATATACGGCAGCGGGGATATGTCAAGCGAAAAACTCGCGACGATTGTGAGGGGGTAAGGGGCAGAAGCCGGGCTGGCGGGCGCGGGTGATCGTGCTGCAGTGGAGGAGCGCGCAGCGGGAGTTTGGCGTTCCCAGGAGCCGCGCAAAGTGTGCTAGTTTTTAGCCGTGAAGTGCGGGGACAAATTGCGCGTTGTGGTCTTGGCTGTTGGGTTGATCGCGATCGCGGCGGCTACTGCCGATGCAGCGGAGCGCTCGGCGGCGGGGCAAGCGGCGCATTCCGGCGGCGCGCCGGCTGCGCAGGACGTGGCGGGGTTGTTTGCGGAGGGAGAAGCGGATTTGCGGGCTGGGGAACTAGATCGGGCGGGGGTTGCGTTCCGGAAAGTTTTAGTGGCGGATCCTGGCGCGGTGGGGGCTTATGCGAATTTGGGCGTGATTGCGATGCGGCGGCAGCAGTGGGGGCAGGCGCTGGAGTTGTTGCAGAAAGCGGAGCAGCTGGCGCCGGGGGTGGCGGGGATTCGTTTGAATATTGGATTGGTTTATTACCGGCAGAACGATTTTCATGCGGCGATTGCGCCGTTTGAATCGGTGGTGCGCGACCAGCCGGCGTCGGTGCAGGCGCATTATCTGCTGGGGCTTTGTTATTTTTTTACGGAGCGATATGGGGACGCGGTCACGGTATTGGACCCGGTCTGGCCGGCGGAATCGGGGGACTTGAATTATTTGTACGTGCTGGGCAATGCCGCGAACAAGGCGGGGCAGAGCGACGTGGAGGAACGCGCGCTGACGCGATTCGTGGAGCTGGGGCAGAACACGGCTGAATATCATTTGTTGATGGGCAAGGCGGCGCTGAATCGCGAGGAGAATGATAAGGCGATTGCGGAATTGCAGGAGGCGGCGGGTTTGGATGCGCGGCTGCCTTTTGTGCATTTTAATTTGGGGCTGGCATATCTGGCGCGGGCGGATTTTGAGAAAGCGCGAGATGAATTCTTGCAGGACGCGGCAATCGAGCCAGATGTCGCTTTCAATTACGACCGGCTGGGCGTGGTTTATGCGTATCTGCAGGATGAAGCGAAGGCGGAGCAAAATTTCAAGCAGGCGCTGCGTTTGGATGCCCATCTCTCCAGTTCTTATTTTGGATTAGCGCGGGTTTATCAGCGCTCGGGGAAATTTTCACAGGCGCTGGACGCGGTGGATTCGGCTTTGCGGATGGATGCGGATAATGCGAACTATCACAATTTGAGGGGGCAGGTTCTGGCGCGGTTGGGGAGGACGCAGGAAGCGCAGAAGGAAATGGCGGCGGCGACGGGGTTGTTGAATGCCAGCCGGGAGCGGCGGCACAACGAGTTGAACGAGGGAGCTTTGCCCCAGCCGGAGTTGACGGCAGAGCCGAAGACGCAGTGATGGCGCGATGCGCGGGAAGAGCGAAAAAGGAAAATAGAAAAGAGAATATGGAAAAATGCGGTACCCTCGCGCCGCGGTGATCTCTTACTTCTGTGACTTGAGGAACTGGCTGACTTCGCGGGCTGTGGGCATGGAGGGTTGGGCGCCGTTGCGGGTGACGGAGAGGGCGGCTACTGCGCAGGCGTAGCGCGCGGCTTCCAGCGACGGCTTGCCGGAGAGCAGGCTCACCGCGAGGCCGGCGTTGAAGGCGTCGCCGGCGGCGGTGGAGTCAATTGCTTTTACTGCGAAGGATGGAACCATTTCGCGGATGCCGTCCGCGGTGGCGATGAAGGCGCCCTGGACGCCCATTTTGATTACGACATTTTTAGGGCCGCGTTCGAGGAGGAGATTGGCGCAGCGGGCGGCAGTGGTGGCAGTGACGGCTTCAGTCGGCGGGAGACCGCAGAGAATGCGCGTCTCGCTTTCGTTGGGAGTGATCCAGGCGGTAACTTGGAGTAGGCCGCTCGGCAATTCACGGGCGGGAGCGGGATCAAGCATCAGCGGAATTTTGTAGCGATGCGCGAAGGCGCCGAGAGTTTCCAGAGTGATCAGCGGGATTTCGAGTTGGGCCAGGATCATGCCGGCTTTGCGGAGTAATGCCGAGTGCGCGGTGATGTCTTTCGGCAGAAGCTTGGCGTTCGCGCCAGGGACCACGACGATATTGTTCTGGCCGTCGCTGCCGATATTGATGAGGGCGACGCCGGAGGAACCTTTTACGGCGCGCACGGAATTCACGGAGACTCCGGCGGAGCGCAAAGCATTTTTCAGCGCGGAGCCGAAGGAATCGTCGCCTACATTTCCTAACATGCTGACGGGATAGCCGAGTTTTGCGACGCCGACGGCTTGATTTGCGCCTTTGCCGCCGTGGAAGGTGCGGAAATTCTTGCCGATGATGGTTTCGCCGGGGAGCGGCACGTGATCGGCGGTGGCGACCAGATCGAGATTGATGCTGCCTACGACGACGATTGGCTTACGCATTTATTTGCCGCCTCCGGGATCGCGATTCGCGGAGCAAAATGTGGAGCATTTGTCGCTTGCGGCGGCGTTGCGGGTCGCTCCAACGACCACAGGCCGATGGCGCGCCTAGAGTGCGCCGCTACGAAGGCCAATTCCGCGCGAAGCATGCAGCGGTTAAGGCTACCACCAAGTGGCGGGGGCATCGCAAGCGGTTGCGGGATTTCGAGGCGTGCTGATAGGTGTTTCGTGACAGGGCGTCGTGATAATCTTTGGTGACTTTTCGTGCGGTTTTTCGAGCGACCCTGCCCGGGTGGCGGAATGGCATACGCGGAGGACTTAAAATCGTACTTTATACTCCCGCATGTATCAATAAACAGCTGTAAATACAATAGTTATTGACATAATTGGCCGCAGCGCGTACTCTTACACAACTCTTTCACACTTTCAGCTTTTGAAAGAGTGCGGAGGTGACCCGCGATGGCGGAACAATACGACATCCTGGGCGGCAAGGTTCACGTCTACAAACGCCCGAACAGCAGCCACTGGCAGTGCTCCAGCTATTTCGCGGGCAAGAACCGCCGGACGAGCACAAAGGAAGACAGCCTCTCCAAAGCAAAAGAGATCGCCGAGGATTGGTATCTGCAACTGCGCGGAAAACTCCGCAGCGGAGAAATCAAAACAGAAAAAACCTTCCGCGAAGCATCGGAACTATTCCTTCGTGA
>DATNLN010000217.1:0-7831 GCA_035602855.1 Candidatus Acidiferrales bacterium | reverse complement strand
ACCGGAGAGAAGGACGTGCAGAAGCTGCTTTCCACGGTGGCGAACCGTTCAGCGCCAACATTCCGGACAATCGATTCAGCCAGGGCGAGGCGGATCCTCGCTGGGACCTGGCATTGGTTGCGCATGAATCATAGCTGTTCCAAACCTAAGAGGCAGAAGCGCGATGAAGGCCATCACAATGCGTTGATGGACCCGCAAACGGGCGTGGAGTACCCGCTGGTTGTGCAAGTGCCGCAGTACCGCCTTCACAATTTCAATACGCTATTCGATTTGACGGTTACCTCGCCGGAGTCCCATAACGATCAGCTTCTGGGTAACGTTTCCTCAATTCAGCGTGCCGTCTCGCCGCTTACGGTATCGCACTTCAACGCTCAGCCAGTGATGGATGTATACGTCAACACCGAGAATCGCGATCTGGGCGGAGTAGCGCGCGATATTCAGAAGATTATTAAAAGTGCTTCGCAGCATCTTCCAGAAGCCACCCGAATTGAGCTCGGAGGGCAAGTGCAAACGATGAATTCATCGTTTCTGCACCTGGGCCTGGGGATCATCGCGGCCATCGTTTTCGTTTACCTGCTGATGGCTCTTAACTTCCAGTCGTGGTCGGATCCCTTCATCATCCTGATGGCTCTTCCGGGAGCTTTCGCCGGCATCGTGTGGGTACTGTTTTTGACGCAGACGACGTTCAGCGTCCCGGCGTTGATGGGAGCCATCATGACGATGGGGGTAGCCACCGCAAACAGCATCTTGGTTGTCACGTTTGCGAATGACGCGCGTGCTGAGGGCAAAAGCGCTATCGAGGCTGCGCTGGAAGCTGGGCACACGCGGTTGCGTCCTGTCTGCATGACTGCGCTTGCCATGATACTCGGCATGTTCCCGATGGCGTTGGCTCTCGGCCAAGGTGGCGAGCAAAACGCACCGATTGGTCGAGCCGTCATCGGTGGACTTCTATTTGCGACGGTCGGTACGCTTTTCATTGTGCCGATCATCTACTCGCTGGTGCGGAAGCAAGCGCCGATAGATTTCGATAAACGCATTGACGAGGAAACAAGGGGGCATTTGCAGGGAGCCCAATGACGATGGAACCCCGAACGGCGGCAGATCCCCAATTCCCAGGAATTGGATCAGGCATCGCCGCGGGCATGCCTTCAGGAGTGGCGCGATGAATAGCAGAGCCGTTGAGGGGTCTCACGTGCCGGCGGGCGGTAGCGAAAAAGGATCCGGTTCGGACCAGCGGCCTCGTTACGGGCGCTACTCACTTATTGCCGTCGTGGTCATCGCCGGGCTGTTGCTGCTGGGATGGTGGCCCAAACACGTTCTCAACAAACAGGTTCAGGCAAAATCGAATCAACAGAAAGCCTCGCTTCCGATCGTAGAGGTAGTGACCGCTTCCGAGGTCCGGCAAGCGGAGGAGCTTTCGTTGCCTGGGACCGTCGTCCCAGTTTCGACCACCCACATATACGCGCGAGCGACGGGGTACCTTAAGGCTCTGAACGTGGATATCGGTGACAGGGTTCATCGCGGTCAACTACTTGCCAGTATTGAGTCCCCGGAGCTCGATGCCACCGTTCAGCAGCAGCATTCTTTGCTACAGGTCAGCAAGGCAGCTCTGAACACGGCACGCAGTCAACTCGCCTTGCAACAGGCCACCTATGACCGAGTTCACACTCTTGCCCAGCACGGAGTGTTGTCTCAGCAGGATGACGATGTAGCACTCGCCGCGGTCAAGGCTGCCACTGACGCGGTTCAGTCGGCAGAAAACGGCGTGGACGCGGAGGCCTCTGCCGTTGAGCATTGGACGGTGCTTGCTTCTTACGAGCAGGTACGGTCGCCCATTGATGGAACTGTGACCGCCCGTAACGTTGATGTCGGCAGCTTCGTCTCGAGCAGCGGGGCGGCCACGGGTCTCGCCGCAGACACAACCTCCGATCAACGGAACTACGGTGGCCCACCCACCGGGGGCGCGCAGGGCGGCGAACTTTTCCAGATCACCAACACGCATAATCTTCGAACATTTATTAATGTGCCGGAGGAGGATGCAGTGAACGTCGAGACCGGGCAAGAAGCCACCCTTACATTCTCCGAACTGCCTGGTCAACAGTTCGACGGAAAGATCATTCGCAGCAGCGACTCTCTCGATCAGCAAACCCGAACGCTATTGCTCGAAGTGCAGATACAGGACCCCAAGGGGCAGCTGCGCCCGGGAATGTTCGCTTCGGTGCAACTGCACTTCAATGTGCGAAACCCGGGCATTCTGATTTCTGGCGACAGCATAATCCCTCGGGCGCAGGGACAGTTCGTAGCCGTCGTCGACAACAACATCGTTCACCTCCAGCAGGTCCACGTGGGGCGCGATCTGGGAACAGAGGTGTACGTCACCGCCGGACTTCGAAACGGAGACAAAATAGTGGTTAATCCCACCGATAGCGTGCAGGAAGGCGTTCACGTCCAAACCGAGAGTGCGCCCCAAGGGCAGGAAAGATGATTCGCATCCGCTGGAGCATAGCTCAAACTTTGTCGTTCGTGCTGATTTCGTGGAAGAGGAATGCGAGAATCTGCGTGGTGCTGCTGACGGCCGGGTTAAGTTGCACTCGCGGTGTGTGCCAATCTCCGTCTGAAACCGCGGGAAGCTTCCGAGTTGACGCGAGCAAAATTGAGATATCTTCGGCTGCTCGGCTCGCATTTCATTCGAAAGAGGCGGGGCAGGAGGCCAGTCCCCATGGCATGCAGCTATCGCTGCGAGAAGCTATCCGTATGGCCCTCGAGAATAATCTCGACATCCGCTTGGAGCAGATCGATCAGTCGGTGGCTGATTTCAGTGTGACAAGAACTAAGGGGGGTGCTGTCCCCCGTTCAATTAATTACTACATTGCCGAAACTCCGGCGGGAGAGGTGGCAGCGCCCTTCCCACTTCTCGATTCCACGGCGTCAACGCTGTCTCCGAATGGCATCGAGCCCTCGGGAATCACCATTCCATCTTCCTATAACGCCGCTCATGTTCTGGAGGCACAACACTCTCTGTCGCTTGCCACGGCGCCGTTTTCACCCGGTGCGCCTGTACCAGTTTTCGACCTTGATCTGCTCGGGCAATATGGCTGGATTCGGCGAGACCCAAGCAATGCACTCGCGAACTCTGCTTCTGCCACCACCGCGGATACAACGATTACGAATAACACGCTCCGGAACACAATAGCGGTAAAGGGATTCTCCACCGGGACTTCGATCCAGCTTGGAATCAATGACTTCGTCGACTCCTTCTACTCAGGCCGATCGTCTGCCGTTCCATTTACGCATCCTAATGCGTTTGCCCTTATCGCCCAACCACTGCTTCGTGGCGCTGGTCGCAAAAACAACACGCGTTACATTGAGATGGCTAAGACAAACAAGAAAATCTCCGCGGACATCCTCGAGCAGCAGACGATCAGCACGGTTTCTGGCGTCGAGAGTCTGTATTGGGACCTCGTGAGTTTGCAGAATTCCGTTAAAGTGCAGCAAAAGGCTCTGGATGCAGCGAATCATCTGCTGAGTGATAATCGGCAGCAGTCAAATGTCGGGCGTATGCCTCCCATCGAGGTTGCGCGTGCGGAAGCTCTGGTGGCCGCCAGCCAACTTGCCCTTACGCAGGCAAATTCTCTCCGAGAGCAACAGGAGAATGTATTGCGAAGTGTCATTGATCCGCAATCTCTCGCGACTCCGAATACAATGTTGGTTGACATTGTAGCGACGGATGAACTTTCATCGCCGCCGGATTCGCCACTGGCCCCCATGGCAGAGCTCATCCAACACGCCCTGAACCAGCGCCCTGATATACGACAGTCCAAGCTGCAAGTCAGCAATGGAGAACGCGCCGTCGCGGGCTCTGCCAACGCGCGGCTGCCACAGCTCGACCTGTATGGCTCATTTCAAAGTCGAGGCGTCATCAGCCCGAGCCTTGTTCCGGTGGGCGGCGATCTTACAACTGGTGCTCCTAGCCTTGACACGATACCCACTGGCGGACTTCGTGCTTCACAAATATTGGAAGCGGGTATTCAGTTTAATGTACCCGTACAAAATAAGGTCGCCGAGGCCGACCTGGGTGCTGATCGTGCGCAACTTCAGCAAGAACGATTGCGCCTGACGCAAATGGAGGCGCAGGCTGCCGCTGAGGTAAGAAATGCAGTGATCGCCCTGAACGCTGCTAAGCAGGCGGCACAGGCGGCCGCAACCGCCAGGAATCTACAGGAGCAGCTTCACGGTGCCGAGGCAGAAAAGTTTCGTGCCGGGTTCTCTACAACTTTTGCTGTGATCGAGCAGCAGAGTTATCTGACACAAGCCGAGACAACCGAGATCGCAGCTCAGCTAGCTTTGAAGAAGGCCACGGTGCAATTGTATCGAGCACTAGGGGACACCTTGCAGCAGCATGGGATTAATCTTGATCCGGAAGTGACGAAGACCAAGCCTCCACAATTTTGAACGACTTCCAGTCTTAACGGAATGGATGACCTTTATGCCCCAAGCTGGCGTGACAAAAAAACACACGAACCTGCGGTAACGCATAACCGAATGATCCGAATGCGATTGAGGAATGACACCCTGGAGCGAGGTAGTCGATGCCTCGAATCGTGCCGGAGTTGACCCGCCCAAGTTTGCTCGCGTTCCTAATCGCGGGATTGTCTTTCGCGACACTGGCCTGCCAAATGGCAGCGGGCCAGAATTCGCGTCCGACTGCGCTGACCGGCGTCATTGATGGCGTGTCGTTCGAGGGTGACCAATACTACGTGTATGGCTGGGCCTGCCAAGAGGGAAATCGAGGCTCGATCGCCATCAATATATATGCGAATCACCCAGCGGGCGCCAAGCCGCCAGGGACATATGTCATGGCGGACACCGCCAATCTCCACAACGAACCTGCCGTTGACCATGAATGCCATGACGCCGACGGCGGCGAACACAGATTCCACACCGCGCTGCCCAACCAACTACTGAGAACTTTCCAGGGCAAAAAAATCTACATTCACGGCATCGCGCTGGCAGGTAACGTCGAAAACTTCCTGCTGGCAGGTTCCGGAAAGTTTTCGTTCCCGAGTCCCAAGTGGCCGCCCGATCCTCCGACTCCGAATTTTTTGGACGGTGCACGCACTGCGGCCTTCGACACCCAGAAAGAGTCCTGCGAGCAGATTGATATTCCGGATGCGGCAGCTCGCGCCTTCAAAGACTACAAAGGAACGATCCATCTAGTTGCTTCGCATTATGTAACGCGCGCGGGCCTTGGCGCCACGCTTGAAACGGCGAAACACAATTGTCAGGTGGTTTACAATTCGGCGCACGACGGCAACATTGCGGATTTCAATGACGCCACGTGGCTGAACGCGTTTTACAACGTCGACGGCAAGCGCGTCGTCGCACTCGGTCACATGGAGTATCACGGCTGGGAGCACGCCGGCATGTGCGCGCAGAAGACGGACACAGCCGCGTGCTGGTATAACGTGGACACCTACAACCTATCCGATGATGGCGGCTATCATTTTTCACGGCCGAAACCGCCGGGAAATTACTTCCTCAGCCTTCCGGTTAAATACGAAGTAAATCAAGGTCCGGAAGGCTACAGCGTGGATGCGAACATTATTAAGGTCGGTGAGTGGTATTACGATGAGGTGTACTCGTGGGCTTGGCCGCCGAAGTGCGGCGAGGCAAAGGGGCAGAAGCCATGCCTCGTTCCCGACGGTGCGTGCCCGATTCGCACGGCAAATATTCTGGACCCTTTGTCGTGGCGCGGCTGGGACGGCAAGGATTTTACCGTTGAGTTCGTGAATCCCTACCGCGCGCCGCTGGCAAATCCAAAGGCACATGTTTGCGTAACCGTGCCCTACCTGGACTACACCACCGGAATCAACTATTACGCAGCGTCACACCTGTTCGTTGCGACGCTGTGGAACCAGGGCTCAGCGTCTTGGGGACCGCAAGGCGTCTATTTTACAACCTCGCCAGACTTCATTCACTGGAGCAAGCCGGAGCTGGCAATCACACAAAATCAAATGCTCCGGCGCGAGCCGGAAGGAAATTGGTCGTATGCATATTTCTCGCTCATCGATCCAAAATCCACCGATTCCAGCTACATGACCATCACCGACAGTCCTTATTTGTATTACGTGCGCATGGACGGCGACCATCCGCCGTATCAGCGAGTCTTGTTTCGGCAACAAATTAAGTTAGATTGGCTAGCGGCCTTACGACAGAAATCAGCCGGGCCATTACGGGCGAAGAGTCCGCATTGAGCTCCACGAGCTCGTCCGTTCTTGTCGAAGTGCGCTTCAAGCCGGCCCGCCCATCTGAGGTTAGGCTCGCGCAGGAAGCGAGGCCTCAAGGTCCCTATCTGATGTCGCTTACAATCAATTGGCCCATTTTCCTTGGCCTAGCTGCACCCGATGTTGCACCCAAAATCCCGGGGATAGCCAAAGAGAGATTCTATTCACCAGCGCGGAAGACGATAGAAGTGTGCCGAGGATACATGGATGTTTCTATTTATCTACTTTTTGCTCACCTCCCTCCAAAGAACCGCATCGACCGCGCGCGAATCACTCGCTGCGCTCTCGATCCAACCGAGGCAAATTTGTCCGGCACAGCGGCGTCTTTGACTGTGTTCTGAAACCGGGAACGCTCACGGCTGCGACACGGGAAGTTCGAGGACTGAAAATCCTGTAGCATCGGCAGCTTCAGCCAATCGCTGATCGCCACAAATGAAGCTTCGCCTAGATGGATGCCGTTGGCACCAAATCAGGGAGGCTGCAAGTTGCAAACTGGCCGCTGCGCGCAAGAAATACTTGTCCATCAACTCCGTAGACAAGTGGCGAAGTTCATCGTCGGGAAGGAGCTCCCTCCAACCACGGCTGAGCATAAGCAGACGAACTATGGCTCCTTGTTTATCAAGATCGGAAATCGCCTCACCGCGATGAAGCCGACAAATCGCGCTGTAAACTTCGACCAAGCTCCCCCACCAGACGACCAGAGTGAATTTATTTAGGTAGATCTGAGCCTGGCGACTTGACGCTTCGTGAATACACAAAGGGGCGAGCGCGCTGGCATCCCAAAACGCGGTAGTCTTCTTCACCGCCCTTCATCTCTCTCAGCCGTGACGGATTGAATTACCTTGTTACCCTTAACAGTACCGGTCGGGACCTTCAAGATCTCTTGGACATCCAGGGGTACCGTGGGGAGCCGCAGTTTCCCAGCGGCAACCAATCGTAGTTCCTGAGCGTCAGCTCCTTCCGCCAAGAAGGGCACGAGTTTGGCCACTGGAAGGTTTCTGTCCCGGATCACCACCTCTTCGCCGCTTTTTGCAAATGTGAGGTACTTACTCAGCTGATCTTTGAGTTTTGCTACGTTTACAGTGCGCATTGCCTCTCCCATCTCTCATGGCTATTATAGCCATGAGTGGACCCGATTGCAAGGAGGCATGGATTCGCCAAGATCGCTGCATATTCTGGAATTCTTGCGCACTCTGGTCGCGACGTGTTGACCGGAACCTGAAGTCCCCGTTTCCCCCGGCGTTCAACGTCCCATCGGAAGTGAGGTTGTTATCAACGGCTGGATAAGCCAGTTGCATCAAGAGAGAAGGCTGGCTCCCCGGGCTAGATTCGAACTAGCAACCCTTCGGTTAACAGCCGAATGCTCTACCGTTGAGCTACCGGGGACCCGTGCAACGCATTTGTTCTTAGTTTAATACAGACGGCAAAATCAAGCTACTTCGAGCATGCGGCCAACGTGGGTCCAACATCGCGATTATTTCAGGCTACCTGCCGACATGCTCATTTTTGCCTGCTGATTCTCTGGCACTTAATTCCTCAGTTCCTCA
>DATNLN010000194.1:0-62211 GCA_035602855.1 Candidatus Acidiferrales bacterium | reverse complement strand
ATACGACCGCCGCTTTCGCGCGATTCAGGATCATCCGGTGGATTATTTTTACGATTGGATGGTGGAAATTCTCGCCGATGGCGATGCCAAAGCCCTCGGCGAATATCCGTATCCCTCGCCTGTTCTGCGGCATTAAGATAACAAGAATGAAATTGTCCGGGCCTGCAATGCGCGCAGTCGCAGCTCTATTGGTCTTTTCGGCGGGGGTACGTTCATCGCCGGTTGCGTTCGCGCAGCATGCCTCGCAGAGTCAGATCCATCCGCCGTCGTCCAGCCACGCGAAGAAAGCCCCGGCCTCCTCCGGCTCCGCGCCCGCACCGTCCGCAGCCGCCACGAAAGAGCTCGAGCAATTGACGCGCGCCCTGAAACTAAAAAATTCGGCCGCGCCATACGCGAAACTGAGCGCTCTTGCGCTGCAGAAATCCTCGGGCGTGCTGGGCTATCGGGCCGCGCTGGCGCTCGGATATTACGATTACGGTAAAGCGCATTTTGCGCAGGCAGCGAAATGGCTGCAGACGGCGCAAAGCGACTTGCTGCTGCGCGACTACGCTCTCTACTGGAGTTCGCAGGCCGAGCTGGCGCTCAATCACGATGCGGAGGCAATGGCGCAACTGAAGGGATTTCGCAAGGATTATCCCGACTCCGTGATCGGCGATCAGGTGCTGCAATCTTTAGGCGCCGCTGCGCTCGCGCTCAATCAGCCCGGGGAAATTCTGGCGGCTCTGGATTCCTATCCGCAAACCGCGCAAAAGCCCGCGTTGCTGTTCCTGCGCGCTGAAGCGCGGGAACAATCTGCGCAACCTCTGCTGGCCGCCGCCGATTATCAAACGATTTATTTGCATTTTCCCTTGAGCGATCAGGCGCGCGAAGCCGGCGAGAAGCTTTCCTTTCTGCGCAGCGCCCACGGCGACAAGCTCGCCGCGATTCCCATCGAGCAGCAGATCGAGCACGCTGCCACGATTTTCACGGCGCACCAATGGGGTGATGCGCGCAACGAATATTCGCTTCTGCTACCGCAGCTGAGCGGCGCGGACCGCGAACGCGCGCAGCTGCGTGTTATGGAATGTGGCGTTGCGCTGGGCGCTGCCATATCGGGAATCTCCGCTCTGGCCATCTCCGACCCCGACGTGGATGCCGAGCGCTATTACAGCATCGCAAGTTATTATCGCGACCGGCCGTCGGAATCGCAGATGATCGCCGCGGTGGAATCGGCGGTGGGGCGCGCTCCGGACAGCCGTTGGTCCGAATCCGCGCTGTTCCTAGCGGGAAATTATTATTGGGTGCAGCTGGATCGCGATCGCGCCGCTTCCTATTATAAACGCCTTTCGGACAATTTCCCGACCGCTGCCGACGCGCTGCCCGCGCACTGGCGCCTCACCTGGGCAGCGATTCTGAAGCGCCAGCCCAACGCATCCGCGGACCTTGCCGATCATCTGCGCCGCTTTCCCGGCTCGCAATTTTCTCCAGACGCGCTGTATTGGCTCGGACGTTTATCGGAAGAAGCAGGGGACTCCGCGCTGGCGCGCACTTACTACGCAAAATTGCTGGAGCGCTATCCGCAGAATTATTTTGCGGTCACGGCAACGAAACGTCTGCGTGCGCTGGGCCCCGGTGCGGGAGCCGATGCGGATATCCTTGCGACTATTCCGCCAGTACCGCCCGCATTGCCGCTGGGCGTTTCCATTCCTGCGGCTGCCGCGAGCCGGCAGAGGCGCGCCGATGCGCTTCGTTCGATTGGTTTCGACGCTTCGGCGGAACTCGAATTGCGCGCGGCCTTCGCCACCACCGGCGAGCCGCGGCTGTTGCTAGAAGCCGCGCAGGAAGCGGTGAGCGCTGGACACGTGGGTGCGGCAATCGCCACCGTGCGCCAGATTTACCCGCAGCTGGAATGGCGGCCGTTCGCGCAAGTTCCGCGCGAAGTGTGGCTCGTCGCTTACGCCATGCCTTTTGAATCTTCCATCGTGGCGCGATCGACCACCGCCGGAGTGGATCCCATGCTTACTGCCGGGCTGATTCGGCAGGAGTCAGCGTACGATCCCGAAGCGCATTCGCACGCCAATGCTTTCGGCCTGATGCAGCTGCTGCCGAAAACGGCCCGGCGCTTTGCGAAGCAGGCGAAGGTGCGCTACTCGACGCCGATGCTTTTTGAGCCGGATTACAATATTCATATCGGCACGATTTATTTCGCGGGGCTGCAGCGCAATTTCGGGAGTGTGGAATCGGCGCTGGCTGCTTACAACGCCGGCGAAGATCGCGTCGCGTTCTGGACCACGGGGCAGACCTATCGCGAGCCGGCCGAATTTGTGGATTCCATTCCTTTCACGGAAACGCGCGAGTATGTGGAAATCGTCACGCGCAACGCCGACATTTATCGTAAGTTATACGGGACGCAACCCGTGCGAGGTGCGCAAAATGAATCCCGTAAAGCCGCAAGCAGCCCCGGCCACTAGCCCGCAGCTTTCGTGGAAGGCCGCGCAGTTCACCGAATCCGTCATCCGCGAAATGACGCGTTTGGCCTTGCAGCACAAAGCCGTGAACCTTTCGCAGGGTTTTCCGGATTTTCCCGCGCCTGCGCTGATTAAGAGCGCGGCGCAGAATGCGATTGCGGCGGACATCAATCAGTACGCCATCACCTGGGGCGCGAAATCTTTGCGCAATGCTATTGCTGAGAAATTTGCGCGCGCGAATGCGGGCATGAGCATTGACCCGGAGCGCGAAATAACCGTTTGCTGCGGGTCCACAGAAGCGATGATTTCCTCCATGCTGGCCGTGATCAATCCTGGCGATGAGGTGGTGGTGTTCGAACCGTTTTACGAGAACTATGGGCCGGACGCGATTCTTTCCGGGGCGGCTCCGCGGTTTGTGAGGCTGCATGCGCCCGATTGGACTTTTGATCCGGCGGAACTTGCAGCGGCGTTCGGACCCAAGACGCGCGCGATCATTCTGAATACTCCGAACAATCCCACCGGAAAAGTGTTTGCGCGCGCCGAACTGGCGATGATCCGCGATCTTTGCGTGCGTTGGAATGCTTACGCCATCACGGACGAGATTTACGAGCACATGCTCTACGACGGCGCGCAACACATTTCCATGGCCACGCTCGAGGGCATGCGCGACCGTACCATCACGATCAATGCGTTGTCGAAGACTTACAGTGTCACTGGATGGCGGGTTGGCTGGGCGATTGCTTCGCCTGAAGTCAGCTCTGGCATTCGCAAGGTGCACGATTTTCTTACTGTGGGAGCCGCCGCGCCTTTACAGGAGGCCGGTGCGGTCGCGTTGCAATTTCCGCCGGAATATTACACAACGCTCGCGAGCGAATACTTGCAGCGCCGGGAACGGCTGCTGGGGATTCTCACTGGTGCTGGTTTTAAGTGCTTCAAACCGCGCGGCGCATACTACATCATGACCGACATTGCAGCGTTTGGCTTTCCGGATGACGTTGCATTCGCGAAATATCTGGTCACCGAAATCGGCGTGGCAGCGGTCCCTGGCTCCAGTTTCTATCGCGACCCCGCCGATGGCCGCACACACCTGCGCTTCACATTCTGCAAAACCGAAAAAACATTCCAGGCTGCCGCCGAACGCCTCGCCAAGCTCAAGAACACAGCCTGAATCTCTACGAGGGCGCACACGCGCGCTTACAGGTTCGCTGCTGCAGCAGGCGCGTCTCGGCGCGCGCTCCGTGCCAGATTGAGCTTTCGTGGGCCGCGAAGAGATCGGCCGCCAAGACCTGTGCTAGAATCCGCCAGTTCCTTGAGGAGGCCAACGCATGGCCGTGGAGTTCGTCTTGATACCGCCGGGCACGCGGCTGACCGCGAACGGCGAAGGCCGGCCGTTCGATATTTCCTCCAGCGAGACGCGCACCTTCATCTGCTCGATGGAAATCACCGATCAGATGGAACAGGAATCCGTGGATATTTCCGTATGGGGTTCGGCCGACGGCCAGGAGTTTGGAAAAATGCCGCTGCTGAAGATGCCGCAGCGTTTTTATCGCGGTGAGACGCGGCAGGTTCTGGATCTTTCACTGAAGCCGGAAGTGCGTTTCATCCGCGCAAAATACGAGTTAACCCGCTGGGGCCGCGTCGCCCCGCATCCCATGTTCGTTCTGGGATTTCAGGTAAGCGAAATCCCCGCATTTACCGCGCAAGCCGCCGCGCGCTGAATCGCATCTGAAAACGCTGATCCGGCGCGGCACTTCTTAGGTATTCAAATCAAAGCTTTGCAAGTAGGCCGGCACCGCAACGGGCCAATGAAAGCGGCTGGCGATCCCGGCGCGCAATCCTTCCAGGCCGCTTGGCTCGCCGTGGACCAAAAATGTCTGGCGCGGCGGCATGGCGAAGCCGGAAAGCCAGCGCAGCAGCTCGCTCCTTCCGGCGTGCGCGGAGAGTTGATCGAGCGTAACGACCTCAGCGCGCACCGGCACTTCTTGTCCGTGGATGCGCACGTACTGCGCGCCATCCTGCAGCGCGCGTCCCAGCGTTCCTTCCGCTTCGTAGCCGACCAGCAGCACGGCGCTGCGCGAATCCGGCAGCCTTTTCGCTAGATGATGGAGCACGCGACCGCCGGTTGCCATGCCGCTGGCGGAAATGATGATGCAAGGCGAAGTGACATTGTTGATTGCCTTGGAATCTTCCACGGCGCGTGTCATGTGGACTTCTTGGAGATTCAGCGGATCCCGACTGCCTTGCCGCTCGAGGTTGGTAAAATCCAGATCGTGGTCTTCGTGATGGCGCGCGTAAATGCCGGTCACGCTGACGGCCATGGGACTGTCCACGTACACGGGCAGTTTCGGAATGCGTTGCGCGTTGTCGAGCTCGCGCAGGTAATACATCAGCTCTTGCGTGCGTCCTACGGCGAAAGCGGGAATCACCGCCACGCCACCGCGCTTGGCCATGCGGTTGATCACTTCCGCCAGTTCGTCCGGCACCGAACCGTTGCCGTGCTCGCGATCGCCGTAGGTGGATTCGCACAGCAGAAAATCCGCACGCGTGGGCGGTTCCGGGTCGTTCAGAATCGGCTGATCGTAGCGGCCGATGTCGCCGGAAAAAACCACCAGGGTTTTCTTGCCGTTCTCGGTGATCGTCAATTCCATCCACGTGGAGCCAAGGATGTGCCCGGCATCGTGCGTGCGCACCGAAAATTCCGGGCTGATGGTGAAATCGCCTTGGCGCGGGATTTCCTGGAATCGCGCCAGAGCCTGCTGCGCTTGCGCCACGGTGTAAAGCGGCAGCGGCTGTGTGTGGGTGCTGTAGCCTTTGCGCGCGGCGAATTGCGCGTCTTCTTCCTGCAGGTGCGCGGAATCGGGCAGCAGCAGATTGCACAGCTCGCGCGTGGCGGCATCAGCGTACACCGGCCCGCGATAGCCCGCAGCCACCAGACGCGGCAGGTAACCGGTGTGGTCGATATGCGCGTGCGTGAGCAGCACCCAATCAATTGTTGCGGCATCTACCGTCAGCTGATTCCAATTTCGCTGCTGGAGTTCTTTTGAGCCTTGGAAGAGGCCGCAATCCACCAGCAATCTCTTGCCGCCCGCTTCGAGCAGATACTTCGATCCCGTTACGGTTCCTGCTGCACCGAGAAATGTGATTTTCGCCATGGCCCGAGCATTCTAGACGCATCATTGCCACGACGCCATGTGCTTTGTGGCCCGGGATTTCTTGAATTGTGATGTTGCGATTTCAGCTTGACCCGTCGCCCGTCTGCACGTAGGCTCACCAATTCGCCTGGCCCTCAAAACGACAGGAAAAATTCATAGCGGGTAGGAAGCGACATGAAATTGCTAGCTGCATTTCTTTGCAGTTTGATTCTGGCTGCAGCCATCGCCGCACAGGATGCGCCTGTGGCGCAGGATTGGGTTGCACAATCCATGACCAAGCACACGTGGGAATTGGGTGTTGTCGCCGGCGGCGGAACTGGTCTCGGCAAGTCCGATGGAACGCAGTTCGCGTTCGGCGGTGGGCGCGCCGGCTGGATCCTTACGGGGAGCCATCTTCCTGGCATTCTGCGCGGCAATTTCGAATGGGCCGTGGATGTGCTGCCTCTCTACGCCGTGCTTCCGCCTGCCAGCGGAGTGTACGGCGCCAGCGTGAGGCCAGCGATCTGGCAGTGGAATTTCACGAGTTGGCAAAAATATGCGCCCTACGTTGCGATCGTTGGCGGCACGGTGTTCACCACTAGCAATGTTCCTCCGGGCAATACAGCAGCCGTAAATTTCACGGAGGGGCTGGCTTTCGGCACCTACCTGTTTGTGAAGCCGCGGCGCGCGTTTTCCGCCGAAGCTACGTTTGGACATTTGTCCAATGCCAGCATCGGCCGTCACAACCCCGGATACAACGCCACGTTCCTATTCACTGTCGGGTACAGCTGGTACAAAGGTGGGCGCTGAAATCCCCACGCGGAAAATCCGGGTCAAAAGATTTAACAAGGCGGCACAGAGGAAAAGCGGAGAAAAATCGGAGAAGTGATTCTCCGCGTGTGGGAATTGCGAGGGATAAAGTTTCTTTCCGGGCCTCGATCGTCTCAAGGACGCCCGTGCAGCAGGGGTAAATGGTGGAGCCGACGGGGTTCGAACCCGTGACCTCATCGATGCCATCGATGCGCGCTCCCAACTGCGCTACGGCCCCACTGTCTTTCCAGGTAACTCACTTATAACACCCGGCCACGCGTGGCGTCAAACATCCTCGCGCCGCCGATTGCTATGTTGCCCCTAGCTCCCTGAATCTGAGCCGTTTACGGCCTCAAACTGACGCCGACTTCTGCAGTACGTTCCTCACATGCTGGCCCCCGCATTTTCTGCTATGCTTGAAACGAATCAGGGCGCTTGGTGTCTAACTACTTAGAAGGACACGCCCTGGGGCACGGCGCTTCGGGAGGAAAACAGAACGGCATGTCCGACTTTGCACAATCACTGCCGTGGGGCCGCGACGAATCAGAATTAGTCACTGAGTTGCAGGCGGGCTCGGACGCGGCATTCGACTGGTTGGTCACCTATTATCACGCGGGGGTGTACAACTTGGTTTACGGCATTCTCTCGGATTCAGCGGACGCGGCCGACGTGACGCAGGAAGTTTTCCTGCGCGCGTTTCGCGGGATACGCGGATTCCGGCAAGGCAGTTCGCTGAAGACCTGGCTGTATCGCATCTCTGTTCGTCAGGCCCTGAATCATCGCCGCTGGTGTTGGCGGCATCACCGGCAGCAAGTTTCGATCGACGCCGAAGAAGAAGGCAAAAATCCCGCGCTCGATCTGAAAGATTCGGAAGCCTCGCCTTTGGAACAGTGCGAGACGCGGGAAATGCAAGCCACGGTTCGCCGCGCGCTCTCGCAAGTGCCGGATGCATTCCGCAGCGCCGTGATTTTAAGAGACCTGGAAGGCTTGTCTTACGAAGAGGTGGCTGAAGTGCTCGAAGTATCCGTTGGCACCGTGAAATCCCGAATTCTCCGCGGCCGCCGGCTGCTGAAAGAAATTCTCGATCCGCTGGTGCGCGCTCCTGAACGGAACCCTGCTGTTTCTTCGGAGCATGCGAGCCTTTCCTATCCAGCGTCGTCCGAGCTGCATTCTCATCAACATCCATCGCCGTCTGCCACCGCATCCGCGCCGCCACTTTCTTCCGTGGGCGCTCACGTTTCCGCACGGTCGTTGAGAGGTCTCCGATGAATTGCCGCCAGGCTGAACGTTACCTCCCGGGATATCTCGACGGCGCGATTTCGCCGCAGCAACATAGCGTGGTTCGCGAACATCTCGTCGCCTGCGAAGACTGCAACGAGCAGCTGGAGCGCTTCCGGCGCTTGGCGGTCTGCCTCGCAACTGTTGCACCGGCTCCCCCACCCGTTGATCTCGCTGTGCGCATCCGTATGCGTGCGGTGCGGTCAGGCGCCCCGTGGGCTGATTTTCGCCGCATGTGTTCACGCGCAGCCGTGACGTTTGAAAATATTCTGAAGCCGCTGGCGGTTCCGGCTACCGGCGGGATTTTGACGGCGCTGGTTGCGTTTGTGCTGATCGTGCAGAACATTTTGGTGGGTGTTCCGATGGGCGGCATCGTGCCCAACGATCTTCCGTTGAATCTGGTGCAGCCCGCGCGCCTGGAAAGTCTTGCGCCGTTCCCGGTACCTGGGGTGGTCGGCTCCTCCGCGCACTCGGAATCCGGGGAGCTGCTGCTGGAAGCCACGCTCAATGCTTCCGGCGAAGTGGTCTATTACAAGATTCTCTCTGGTCCCAATGATCAGGCCGTGCAACACCAGCTCGATCAGGTGATGCTCTTCTCGCGCTTCCGCCCGCAATTCAGTTTCGGGCGTCCGCAGGCAGGCGGCCGCGTGCTAGTGAGCTTCAGCGAAGTGCGCGTCCGCGGCTGAAACCGCGCGCGTTCCGCAAGTTTCTTAACCTCGTGGTGTCGCCTGAAGTGTTGCGCCCTCATGCCGATCGAACTGGAGGCCATACGGCCCGCCGCCGCTATGTTCATGGAGTGAATCCAGCTAAGAAGATTGCCGAAATCTCACCGGGCTCTAAAGCCATGACCGGCAAAGATTTTCCCGTTCTCATAGGGCGTCCACGCGCCCTGCCTGCTTGACTCTGCTGAGGCTGCCATTTAGAGTCTCTCTGCATCTTTTATACAAGAACACGCGCGCGCTGCATTTGCCGGCGCGTCAGTTTCCGAATCAAAAGCTGCCAATTCGACGAAATTGGTGAGGAGTTCCATCATCCCAAAGCGTTCCCAGAAATTTTCAGCGCAAGTTTTTCTCGCTGCCGCCATCATTTTGCTCGGCGCCGCCGTCACCCCCCGGACCCATGGTCAGGCCGGTCCCGAAGGCGCACAGACCGGGGTAAGCGTAGAAGCCAGCCAGCAGATTTTTTCCGTGATGTGCGCGCTGGATGCCTCCGGATTCGCCGCCGACGAAAGCACGCTGAGCGAAATGCCTTCGCGCCTGGCGTTGCGCGGTGAATTGCTGAAGCTGCAAGGGCCCGCCACCGACGCGCTGCGCCAGTTCTATCGCGACTACGCGCTGTCCGATCCGGGTGAGACGCTTTCGCGCTACATCACGTTCTCCCTGGTGATTGGCCCGCCGCCGAATTTTACTTTTTTGCTGGATCACGACGTGCTGCCGCCCGACGCGCTGGCCATCGAAGGCTTTCAGGAAGTGCTCGCCAATTTTTATCACGAAGCGCATCTGGATCTGCGCTGGGCCTCGGTGGAACCGGAATACAATCGCGCCGTCGAGCGCTATCAGTCTCCTGTGCGGCGGGTCGTCACTGTCTCGAACGCTTACTTGCGGGAGATTTACACGCCGCGCTACTCCCATTCGTTTACCGTGTACATCGAGCCGCTGGTCGGCAATCGCACGAATTTCCGCAACAACGGCAATCATTACGCAATCGTGGTGGACGGCGGGCCGGAATTTCCGGAGGCCGACATTCGCCACGCCTACCTGCATTTCCTGCTCGATCCGCTGCCGCTGAAATACCGCGAGTCCGTGATGAAAAAACGCGGACTGCTGAATATTGCCGCGCGCGCGCCGCGGCTTTCCGCCGAATATAAGAACGACTTCATGGCTTACGCGGACGAATGCCTGATCAAGGCCGTCGAATTGCGTATTCGCCATCTAAAGCCGGACAAAGAGGAGGCCGTGCTGGTGGAAGATGACCAGGCCGGATTCATCATGGTCCGCTCGTTCGTCGCGCAATTGCAAAAGTTTGAGAAAGCAGAGCCGGCGATGTCGTATTATTTCCCGGATTTGATTGACGGGATTAACCTGGAGGCCGAACAGAAGCGCCTGCAGAACTTCCAGTTCGCGGCGTTGCCCGAAGTGCAACCGAAAAATGCGGCGCCGGGCGGCGCGCGCGGCGGATCGCAGCCTGGGCAAGCAGCCACTCCAGAATCAGAATTGGAAAGCGCCTTAGCGCAGGGCGATCATGAAATTGCCTTGCAGGATGCGGCGGCGGCCGGAAAAACTTTTGAGAAGATTCTGGCGAAATATCCGGACAACGCCCGGGCGAATTTCGGTCTGGCCGTCGCTTCGTTGTTGAATCACGATGCGGACCGGGCGCAAGAGCTTTTCGAAAAGTTGGTAGCCGCACCGCCCGCGGCCGCCGCCGAAGGCCAGGCGCCCTCCGCGGCAAGCCCTGCTCCGGATCCGAACATCGTCTCCTGGTCGCATGTGTATCTGGGGCGGTTGCACGATTTCGCCGAGGAGCGCGACCAGGCTCTGGCGGAATATCGCGCGGCGCTGGCGATTGACGGCGCGCCCGAAGCAGCTCGTGTGGCCGCGCAGCGGGGAATTGACGCGCCGTACCATCCGCGCGGCGCGAGCAGTCCGAGTGGTGCAAGCGGTGCAAGTGGCGTGAGCGCCCCGCCAAAGCAATAAGCTGCAACCTGGGCTATCAGCCGGCCGCTGGTTCGTGGCAATTCGAAAAAAGGAAGGCTACAAAAAATGACGCTACGTTCAACCCGATATGCTCAGGCAGCTCTCGTTGTGCTCCTCGCCGCGTTTCTCTTGACGCCAAATTCTTTCGCGCAGTATCAGCAGGGCACGCCCCCACCGACGCCGGGCTCGCAGTCTGGAACTGCGTCTCAGGCGCAACAACAAACGCAGAAGGAGACGCAACCGGCGGCGGCCGCCCCAGTGCCGAAAGCGGACCCGGAGGAAGAGGCTGCGTACAAAGCGTTCAGCGATACGAAACCGGAAGACGCAGATAAGCGCATTCAACTTGGCGAGAAGTACGTCGAGAAATATCCCAGCGGCAAGTACGACGCGCAGGTGTATCAAGGGCTCACCACCGCCGAATATTCCAAGCAGGATTTGCCGAAGATGTATGCCGACGCCGACAAAACGCTGGCGCTGAATCCCGACGATGTCACCGTGCTGGTGCTGGTTGGCTGGGTGATCCCGCACAACTTCGATCCCAACGATCTCGCAGCGGAGAGCAGACTCGATAAGGGCGAGAAATACGAAAAGCACGCTTTGGAAGTTCTCGCGACTCTTCCCAAACCCGCGAACATGACCGACGAGCAATTCGCCAAGGTGAAGGCGCAGGGCGAATCGCAGGCGCACAGTGGACTGGGCCTGATTTATTTCCGTCGCCAGGACTACGAGCAATCCATCGCAGAGCTGAAAAAATCCACGGCTGATCCCGCGAACCAGGACGCCACGGATTATTATGTGATGGGCGTCGAGCTTACTCGCCTGAAGCGCTTCTCGGAATCCGCAGACGCATTCCAGAAATGCTCGACCATGCCCGGCGGCCTGCAGGATCGTTGCAAACAAATGGGCGCCGACGCCAAGAAGCAGGCTGCCACCACGCCGGCTCCGCCTAAATAGGCCTTACGGTGATTGCGCCATGACACCAGAGGAGCGCGCCGAACTCGAAGCGATCCTCGGCCACCAATTTCAGCGCCCCGAGGAGCTCGATCGCGCGCTCACGCACCGCTCGCATCGCCAGTCTTCGAATGGCACGGACAACGAGCGCCTGGAATTCCTGGGTGACCGGGTCCTGGGGCTGATTGCGAGCGAGCACCTTTGCCGTTCCTTTCCTGACTGGGACTCGGGCCAGCTTTCCAAGGGGCTGGCGCGCGTGGTCAGTGCGACTTCTCTGCACGCCGCCGCCAAGAAATTAAAACTCGGGCACTATCTTCGTTTGGGGCCCGGCGAAGAAAAAACCGGCGGGCGCGATAAGAAGCGGCTTCTCGCCGACGCTTACGAAGCTGTGCTCGCCGCGATTTATCTGGATGCCGGGCTTGCCGCGGCGGCTTCGTTTTTGCGGCGTACGGTGCTTGACCCTGCGCTTTCCGGCCACGGGGAAGGGCTCGAACGCGCGGACCACAAATCGGCGCTGCAGGAATGGTTGCAGCAACGCGCGCGCTCGCCAGTCGAGTACCGCATTCGCAGTGAGTCCGGACCCGAGCACCAGAAAGTTTTCGAAGTCGAGGTGTGGCACGGGGGCGAACGGCTCTCCGCTTCTACGGGCGGCAGCAAGAAAGAAGCGGAGCAGCAAGCCGCCAGCGCCGCGCTGGAAATTCTCGAGTCCCGCGACAGCAAAGTGTAGCTACGCCTGCGCTTCCGATATGCGAGCTCGATCGCTCGGCGCGCCATCCTGATCCCGCGGCGATGGCAGCAGGACCTGTCTTCGGTCTTGCCGCACTACTCAAGTCGTCGTTCCGGCCTTGCTGATTTTTTCCACAAGCTGCTAAAGTGAACGCATGGCATCTGAAACCACCGCGCTGCCGGTGCCCGACGTGTCGTCGCTAGCCGAGCCGGGCCCACCTGCTACGCCGCAGAGGATCGTGCGCCGCCGCAGCGGCTTGGCCGAATTTCTGGAAATGCTGCTGGTAACGATGCTGCTGGCGCTCTTCGGCACCACCTTCATCGTGCAAGCGTTCAAAATTCCTTCGGGCTCGATGGAGCCGACGCTGCTGATTGGCGACCACGTCTTCGTGAACAAATTCATCTTCGAGGGCACGGGCGCGTGGTACGAAAAATTTCTGCCGTATCGCGACATCCGCCGCGGCGACATCATCGTCTTCAAATTTCCCTTCGAAGATCATCCGCATTACGTGAAGCGCGTGATCGGACTGCCGGGCGATCGGCTGCGCATCGTGAACGGCGGGGGTTACGTCAACGGGGAATTGCTGCAGGAACCCTACGTGGTGCGTGACCCGATCGCCGAAGATCCTTACGGTGACAATTTTCCGCCCACCGATCGAAAAGTTCTGCAATACATCGCGCGCCACGAATGGGCCGATCAGCTTTTCGATTACGTGCACAATGGTGAGCTGGTCGTTCCAGCAAATCATTATTTCGCCATGGGAGATAATCGCGACCACAGTGCGGACAGCCGCTACTGGGGGTTCGTGGATCGTGCTTCCATCATGGGCAAGCCGATGCTGATCTATTGGTCGGTGCGCGCCACATCGGAGGATTACCGCGACCGCGGCGTCCCCGGCGCTCTCAGTGGCATCGGCCAGACGATGCTGCACCTGCGCGCCCGAACGCGCTGGAATCGCATGCTGCGCGAGGTTCATTAACACGATGGCCGCGCGCCGTCGTTAGTCATGTCGCAAACACTTTCCGAACCCGTTCTGCACACGCCGCCGCTGGCTTCGGCGAGGCCGCGGCGTCGTTCCTGGACTCGCTGGCCGCGCTGGATCGTTTTCTTTGTGGTTTTTTTGTGGCTCGCGGATTTCGGCGTGTCGCTGCTGATCCGCCACACGCGGCTGCAACGAAGGCTCACCGCCCGCCTGGAATCCGTTTTTGGCCGCAGCGTCGAAGTGGGCCGCTACGATTTCTCGTTGTGGGGCGGGCCCACTCTCGAAGCGCAATCTGTGACATTCGGCGAAGATCCGCGTTTCGGGCACGAATATTTTCTGCGCGCCGATTCGCTTACGGTGCGTCTGCGCTGGCAGGGCTTTTTCCGCGGCCACATGGAACTGGGCGCCATTGCGCTGGAGCATCCCAGCCTGAATCTGGTGCGTAATGACGAGGGCGATTGGAACGTGGCCGAATGGCTGCCTAAGTCCGCCGCAGCCCCTGTTCCGTCATCCCCGTCATCACCAGCTTCCGCGGTGCGCTTCGGCCGCATCGACGTGGCTTCCGGGCGAATCAATTTCAAGCGCGGTGACGAAAAACTCCCTTTCGCGCTTACGGATGTAAGTGGGTACATCGAACCGGACCGTTCCGGGCGCTGGACGCTGAACCTGGAAGCTGTTCCGGCGCGCGCCGCCGTGCTGTTGCAGCAGGCGGGCACGATTCGCGTTTCCGGCCACGTGGGCGGCACTTCGTCGCGACTGCGTCCGGCCGTGCTTGATTTGGCGTGGGACGACGCCTCGCTTTCCGACCTGTTGCATCTCGCGCATGGTTATGACTTCGGGGTTCGTGGCGATTTGGGGCTGGTCGTTCATGCGGAAACGGAAGGCGATAGTTGGGTGCTGCAAAGCCGCGCCGAATTGCGCCGCTTGCATCGTTGGGATTTCGCCGCGCGTCCGGACAATCCCGCCGTCAACGTCAACGCGAAAATGATTCTCTATCCGCTCGCTTCCGGGCTGGACATCACCGAGGCCACGATCGAGGCGCCGCATTCCTGGGCGCGCGCGGATGCGCACTTCGTGTGGCCGTCGGAGGTGGAAACAGAATTTGTGCCGAGGAACCTGCTCCCGACGCCAGCGCAAGTCGAAATCACGCAATCGCAACTGGATCTGAGCGATGTGCTCGCCTGGATCCGTGCGTTTCGCTCGAACGTCGCCGCCGATGTCTCGCTGGGCGGCTCGGCCAGCGTGCATGCGGGATTTTCGGCATGGCCGCTGCATTTGACGTCCGCTGCCGGCGCAATCGCGAACGCAAATCTCTTCGGTCCCGCGTTGCGCTCGCCGGCGCACCTTAGCCAGGCGCAATTTCGTTACGAGCACGAAATGTTTTCGCTGCTGCCCGCAACAGTTTCCTACGGCGGTACGGATGGCTCATTTCACATCGAAGCGGTCACCGGCGCGGGGCAGCGCGAATTTCCCGCCTATCGTTTGTCCGGCAATCTGGCGCAAGTGCGCGATCTGGTGGCCACGGCCGGCGCGCTAGGATGGAATATTTCGCGCGGCTGGGATCTCACTGGCCCGGTGCGCTGCGATTTACACTGGCAGGGCGCGCCATTTCCCTGGCAGACGCAGCCTATCGGCATCATCGAGTGGGGAGGGGAATCGGGCGGCGCTTCGCTACTAACGCCATTCCTGAATCAGCCCGTGAAGCAGATCAGGGCGCGCGCGGAATTGAAGCCCGGCGCGCGCCACATCGCGCTTTCTTCCGCCGACGCTTTCGGCGCGCGCTGGAGTGGCACATTCGACCGCTATGAAGATCGGCGCGACGATCGCCACGACGATCGTCACGCGGATGCGCGGGCCGCGGAATGGCAGTTCGCGCTATCGACCGACGCGCTCTCTTTGGCGGACCTGGATCGCTGGCTGAATCCGCGCTGGCGGCAAAGTCTTCTGAATCGCATGTTGCCGTTCCTGAATTCCAGTTCGCCTGCGAACGCCGTGCCGGAAAATCTGCGCGCGGAAGGTCGCATCGCTATAGAGGATCTGGCGCTCGCGCCTCTGGCCCTGCATCATTTGGAGAGCGACGTAAAAATTGGCGGGCGGCACATCGAAGTGTCGCGCGCCACGGCGCAATTCTTCGGTGGCGCGCTGGCAGGCTCGCTTGATGCGCAACTCACCGCGACGCCCACCTACCGCCTCAATCTCGATTATTCGCGCGTGGATCTCGCTGCTCTGACGTCCGCTTTTCCCACGCTGGCCGATCTGTTTGCCGGCTCGGCTTCCGGCGAATTCGCACTCGATTCCAGCGGTGCGACGCGCGCTGATCTGGTCACTTCGCTCGAATGCCGCGGCACCGCGCACATCACCGATGCCAGGCTGCAAAATATTGGCTTGCTGGAATCCATGCGTGAAGCGGAGCGGCGCCCGGGCGTGAGCTCCTTCCCAGCGGCTTCCGCCGTTTTCTCTTGCGGTGATGGAAAAATCGTCGTGCAACGATTGCAGTTCACCGGCTCAGCGCAGGATGTGGCTGCCAGCGGTTCTGTGGATTTCTCGCGCAATGTTAATTTGCAGCTGCGCGCTCTTCCTCTCGCCGGTGCAATTGGCGCGGCGCGCCCCGCCGCCAATGCGGCGCAGCTTTTCAATCTCTCCGGTCCTATCCGCTCACCGGACATTCGCCCGTTCAATCCATCCCCACCCAGCGCCGGCGAACAAGAGACCACGGAGCAGCGGAATTGATTAGCCGCCGTCTTACTTCGTGCGCGTATTTGGTCGCACCGATGGCAACTCTGATGCTGCTTCTGCCGGCGGCCGGCGACGCAGGCTCGCAGCGCATACACTTGACTCCCAATTTCACGATGGGCGAATCGTTCCGTTACCACATCGAGTCGCGTACGACCACGACTGGAACCACGACCACGCCGATCGCGAATCCCGAAGCAGCCTCGCAACTGAAACAGACCGCCGACCTCGAGGTTCGTCTCGACGTCGTCGGCGTGCAACCTGCCGCGAACGGTACGCCTGGCGCCGCACGCTTGCGCGCCACCTACGATAAAGCCAGTGCCGCGACGGAAACGGACGCGTACGATCCGGCGGCTGCCGCGCTCGACACGCAATACAACAATCTGCAAGGCCGTTCGGTGGAATTCACCATCGAAGCCGACGGAAAAATTTCGCACATCACCGGACTCGATGAGGCCGTCTCCAATCCTTCCGCAGCCGCCGCCGTGCGCGCCTGGATCAACGGATTTTCTCCCAGTGCGAATTTGCCTGCGGAAGGAATCGCCGTCGGGCAGAAGTGGTCGGCCGAGCGACCGCTGGAAAATACGCCGCTCGCGAATTTGCTGTGGCGCACGTCGTCCAGTTATTTGCGCGATGAGGCGTGTCAGCTGCCGACCCCAGCGACAGCGTCCGCGCAGATTCCTGCCGTGCGTGGCCCGACGCTCACGACTTCGGCGACCTCCGCGGCCGCGCTCGAGAAATCGCCCGGCCCGGGATGCGCCGTTATCCTCACGAGCTTCGACATCCTGCGCCACGGTTCCGCGAACGCCGACGCCACGCCGGAAGATTATCGTCACAACGGCTTGCGCACCTCCGGCACATGGACCGGCAAGGGCCAGAGCCTGGACACGATTTCGCTGCAGACCGGCATGTTGTTGCGCTCCACGCAAAGCAGCACGCAAAAAATGGATTTCGAAATTGTCAGCGCGCTTTCAGGCTCGAAAATGCACTACGCCGGGCAAGTGGAAACCCAGTCCGAAATCACGCTAATCCCCAATGCCAGCGCCGCGCCTCCAACTCCGTAAGCGTGATGCTGAGAGCGCCCATTTTCTTTTCCGCGTTACGACCCATGGACACGCCAAAGCGCTGCGTTTAGCATCCGGCTTAGTTTCTGCGTTCCACGCAGGAAAAGCTACGGGAGGCAAACAATGAGCGAGGTCGCGCGGCTGCGCTATTTGTGCGTCGTCTTGATTTTCGTTGGCCTGATTTTCATTCTGGGAGTTTGTCCGCTGCCGATCGTGAGGTCGCGGTCGGGCTGGCGCTGGCAACCGACCCGATTGCATTAGCCCCATGCGTGGCCATCTGACAAACTCACGCTCCAATTGGCTATAATTGGTGCGCATGATCCCTGCATCATACAAACCGAAAAGGAAGTTTATGGAGCTGGCTGTTTCGGAGGCCAAACTTGCCGGTGACCGCGGCGATTATCCCATCGGCGCCGTCATCACCCGCCTGGTGGGCAAACGCGAAGTGGTCATCAGTAGCGCCGGCAACCGCGTGAAGACCTCGGGCTCGAGCATTAAACACGTCGAGCTGGAAACGCTGAAGTACGTGTGCAGTGGCTACGGGCGTTATCTGCCAGACTTCGTCCTCTACTCCACGCACGAACCCTGCGCGATGTGCGCCGGCGCGTGCGTTTGGTCCAGGATTGGCGCGGTGGTTTACGGCGTTTCGCAGGAAGACATTGCCGCCTACGGACGCAAGTGCGGCACGGAAGATTACAAGTGGCGAGCCTGCCTCATTTCCTGCCGGTTTGTATTCCGAAAGGGCAATCACCACATCCCTGTCGTAGGCGGTTTCCTGCGTCAGGAATGCCAGAAACTTTTCAGCTACAAGACCACGCGCCGCTGAGCAGTGCGCTCCGCCCGCGCTGGGGGAGGCCAATCTCCTGATTGGCGGATAGCGCCACAAACTCCGCAGCGGCTAAAAAGCGCTTTCCGCTGCGTGCTGTGCGTCTTTGCGCTAAAACGCTTCTCGCCATCCGGTTCACTATAATTTTCGGCTGCACCGACCCCAGGGACTGCGCCGGCCCGATGCTCCAAGCACGGGGCGCGCAAATTTGTTATAATTAAAGTTTTCCGCGTAGCGCGTTTTGCGCGCTGAGGACTTCTGCATGAATTTCAAACTAGCTAGCGACTACGAACCGCGCGGCGACCAGCCGCAAGCCATTTCGCAACTCCTCGCGGGCTTATCCGCCGGAGATCGCCACCAGGTGCTCCTGGGCGTCACCGGCTCGGGCAAAACCTTCACGATGGCCAAAGTCATCGCGGAGATCAACCGGCCGACCATTGTTCTGGCGCACAATAAGACTCTGGCTGCACAGCTTTTTCACGAGTTCAAATCGTTCTTCCCCGATAACGCCGTCGAGTACTTCGTCAGCTACTACGATTATTACCAGCCCGAAGCGTACGTGCCGGCCAGCGACACCTACATCGAAAAAGAATCCACGATTAATGATGAACTGGACAAGCTGCGCATGAGCGCCACGCGCTCGCTCTTCGAACGCCGCGACGTGATCATCGTCGCATCCGTCTCCTGCATTTACGGCCTCGGTTCGCCCGAAGCGTATTACGGCATGATGCTGTTGCTCGAGAAGGGCATGTCCATCAATCGCGAGACGATCCTGCGCAAGCTGGTGGAAATTCAGTACGAGCGCAGCGAAGACTTGCGCCGCGGTACCTTTCGCGTGCGCGGAGACATCATCGAAATCTATCCGCCTTACGACGATCTCGCCGTGCGCATCGAATTGTGGGGCACGCAGATCGAAGCCATCCGCAAGATTGACCCGCTCACCGGTGAAATCCGCCTGACGCGCGAAGGCGATATCACGCGCCAGCCAATCTACCCGAAAACGCATTACGTGTTGCCCGCGGAGCAACGCGAGCGCGCCATTCAGAGCATTTACGAGGAAATGGAATGGTGGAAGGGGGAACTGAGCCGCCAGGGCAAAATCGTGGAATCGCAGCGCATCGTGCAGCGCACTAATTTCGATATCGAAATGATGCGCACCATTGGCTATTGCCACGGCATTGAAAATTATTCGCGGCATCTTTCCGGGCGTTTGCCGGGAGAAGCGCCGCCGACGCTGCTGGATTACGTGCCGTCCGATTATCTGCTGGTGGTGGACGAATCGCATCAGACAGTGCCGCAGCTGCACGCGATGTATCACGGCGACCGTTCGCGCAAACAAACGCTGGTGAATTACGGTTTTCGCATGCCGTCGGCCCTCGATAATCGTCCGCTTACTTTCGAGGAGTTTGAGCATCGCACCAATCAAGTCGTTTATGTCTCCGCTACCCCCGGGCCGTATGAGCTAACGAAAACCGGCGGCGTGGTCGTCGAGCAGGTGATTCGTCCGACCGGTCTGGTGGATCCGGAAGTGGAAGTGCGCCCGGTGAAGGGACAGGTGGACGACCTGCTGGAACAAATCCGGCAGCGCACGGAGCGCAACGAACGCATTCTGGTCACGACACTTACCAAGCGCATGGCCGAAGACCTGGCGGAATATTTCGCGGAAGTCGGGATACGCGTGCGCTACCTGCATTCCGAAATTGATACGCTGGAACGCGTGCGCATCCTGCGCGATCTGCGCCGCGGCGAATTCGATGTGCTGATCGGCATCAATCTGCTGCGCGAAGGTCTCGACCTGCCCGAAGTTTCGCTGGTCGCGATTCTGGACGCGGATAAGGAAGGATATTTGCGTAGCGCTACGTCTTTAATTCAGACGATGGGCCGCTGCGCCCGTCACGTGGAAGGCCGTGCGATTTTGTACGCGGATCGCATGACGGATTCGATGCGGCAGGCCATCGGCGAAACCAGCCGCCGCCGCGCCATTCAGGAAACCTACAATCGCGACCACAATATCACGCCGCAATCCATCATCAAGTCCGTGGATATGCAGCTGGCGCGGATCATTGAGGCCGATTACCTGACGGTGCCGGCGGACGAGCCGGTGATCGGCGAAATCACCAGCGAAGCGCAAATGGTGCATGCCATCGCGCAACTGGAAACGCAAATGCGCGAAGCCGCGAAAAATTTTGAATTTGAACGCGCGGCGAGCATTCGCGATCGCGTCCGCGCACTCAAACAACGCGACCTGGGCGCTATTTTTTCTTCGACTACGATTGATGCGACGATGGCGGCTGCCGCTAGTGAAAATGTCACCGGCGAGAATGCCGGTGTAGATGTTGCGGTCGCCGAGCCGCCGTCGTCTTCCAAGCCAAAGACCTCCGCCAAAGCTCGCAAACGCTCCGCCAAGTCGTAGGGCGCGGCGCGTTGCAGCGCTGCCAAACCCGGAGCCAACGCATCCCGGGGTTTCGCGGCGTCCTCGGCGTTGCCGCGGTATGAGCGTTCCCAACATTGCTGGGTCCGGCTCCAGCCCGGGCCTCGCGCTGAAAAGTTTTGCGAGATCGTCTAATATCTTCTGTGCTTATTGCCGGTCAGGAGAAAGACAAGTGCATAAAACTCGATCATCCATCGCCTGCACGCGCCTGCTGCCGGGTGTGCTCGCGTTGCTCGCGCTTCTTGTTGCGCCGACTGTGGCGCGCGCACAGGACGCGCCGCCGCAATATCCTCCCGGCAACGAATTCGCGGTGTGGGGCGGCTACTCGCTCGGCAATTCCCAGGTGTTTGGCGTCGAGACAAACCGTCAGCTCGGGGAATTTGCCTTGCGGTACGCGCGCACTCTTTACGACAAGCCGTTCACATCGCTGCAATACACCCTCGACGTGATTCCCGTGGAAACGGTGCGGCAGTACAGCTTCGCCGTGTGCATGCCTACGCAGACCACAACCGCCTTCTGCGCGAACGGACGCGAGACGGTGTACGGCGGCGGCGTGAATCCTATCGGGTTGAAGCTGAATTTTCGCCGCGAGCACCGCTTGCAGCCGTTCATCGCTTCCACGGCGGGATTCGTGGCCTCGCTAAGGCCCGTGCCCGTGGATATTCCCGGCGGTACGCAATTTAATTTTACGTTTGATTTTCAAACAGGGGTGGATCTGTTCAATTCATCGCGCAACCGCGCCTGGCGATTCGGCTACAAATACCAGCACATCTCCAACGCCTACCGCCACAACTTCAATCCCGGCGTGGATTTCCACTTCATCTTTTTAAGCTACTCGTTCTTCAAATGAACATCGTCTTTCTCTGTGCCCGCGATGCGATTCCTCTGGGTTCGTTCTTTTTTTTCGCTCTCACACCACGCCGCGCTTTAACTCCTCAATCGCATAAAACGTTCCGCGCCAGCGAATCCCGCCCTGCTGCAAAGTCACAAACGTGGACCGCACTATCATCCAACAAACGATTAAAGCCCCCAGCGGTTGGGTCACGGCATAGAATGGCGACTCCTCAAATTCCATCGCCGCGCCTGCCTGCGCCATTAGCGGCAGCACAATCGCCATCACCGCAAAGATCCGCGCCCATCCGTGCACGAACGGCAGAGCCACCCACGGCAGCACGAACATCAGCAAATTGCCAGCGACCTGTCCGACAGCCACCCACAGGCGAAAGCCTGTCGTGGCATAAAAATTTTTGGTCGTGCCGCGGATAATATTCCCCAAGCCCGCATGCCAGCGCACGGTCACCGCGCGCCCCGCTCTTGCGACACCCGAGCGCAGGCCTGCCTCCTTCACCAGTTTTCCCACTTTCACATCGTCCACCACCTCCATTGCCAGGCGCCGATGCGTTCCCATTTTTTCGTAAGCGTTGCGCCGGAGCAGTTGAAACGCTCCAACGCCGATGTAGGCGCGCGATCGGGGGTCGCTCGCCCGCCAGGGCCGCAGACCCAACATGAAGGACATCGCAAAGAACGTCATCGCGATTTTTTCGCCCAGCGTGAACATTTCCGCGTGGCAGAGCAGCGTCAGATGGTCCCAATTTTGTTTTTCTGCGAGAGCGACGGTCGTGCGCAAAACGTTCGGCGCGAATCGTACGTCTGCATCCGTCAGCACGAGCCACTCGCCTGTGCAATGTTCGAAGGCTTTTTGCAATCCGTGCGGTTTGCCTAGCCAGCCTGCGGGCAGAGAAGTGACGTGGACTACTTTCAGACGAGGATTTCCGCGCGCGGCCGCGTCCAAAATTTGGCCGGTCGCGTCTTGGGAGCGATCGTCCACGGCGATCACTTCATAGTCCGCATAATCCTGCGCCAGAAAAGTCGCGAGCGCTGCCGGTAATTTTTCCGCTTCGTCCAGCGCCGAAAACAAAATTGAAACGCGCGCTGCTGACTGCGGTCTTCCGCTGCGGCCGGCGATTTCCGGCGCGGGCAGTTGTATTTGAGATAGTGCGGGAATCACCAACGCTCCGCGCGCCAAATCAATCGCGGCGAGTAACCATGAGAACGCGATGAATCCGAGCAATCCCGTCCAGAACCAATGCAAGTGTGAATTTCCTCCAGCGCGAGCGCAGCGAACACGCTATGCTATCACTTTGCATGTCGCGCTCTGTTTCCATCGTCGGCGCAGGACGCCTGGGCCGCGCGTTCGGCCGGTCGCTTCGCCGGCTCGGTTGGCGCATCGGCGCTGTCGTTACGCGCTCTGCCGTCCATTCGCGGGCTGCGGTGCGCGCGATTGGGGCAGGAACTCCGTTCGCGACACTCTCGAGCGAAGTTATGGATGCCGATGTTATTCTGTTAGCGACGCCGGACGATGTTCTGGCGGAAGTTGCGGGCAAGCTAGCCAAGCTGGCGGGAAATAAATACCGCGGCAAGATCGTGCTGCACGGAAGCGGCGCGCTCGACAATTCGGTGCTGCGAGCGCTCGCGCGATGCGGCGCGGCTACCGGCTCGATTCATCCAATGCAAACCTTTACGAAAAATTCGCAGCCGAATCTGAAGGGCGTGATTTTTGCCGTTGAAGGCGATGCGCGTGCGCGTCGTGCCGCTGCCGCAATCGCGCGCTCGCTCGGAGGAATTCCCGTGGCCGTGGCGAGCCGCAACAAGCCTGCCTATCACGCTGCCGGCACGTTGGTAGCGGGCCACGCGCTGGCGCTAACCGAGGCCGCCGCACAACTGCTCATCCAGCTCGGCTTCACGCGCCCGCACGCCGTGCAGACGTTGCTGCCGCTGATGCGCCAGATGCTCGACAATTTCGAAAAGCATGGCCCGCGCGCCGCCTGGACCGGCCCTGCGTCGCGCGGCGATTACGCCACAGTCGCAAAGCATCGCGAAGCGCTGCGCCGCTATCCGGGCGAATTCGGTGATTCCTACGCTACGCTGGTGCGCCTCTCCGCGCGCGTGCTCGCGAAAAATCCAACCGCTACGCTGAAGCAGCTCGATCGCGCTCTGAAAAATTCCAGGAGGAACTCGCATTGAAGAACCTGCACATCCCAGTCGAACACGCAACGCTCGCCAACGGCCTACGCGTCGTCGTTTCGCCCGACCGCTCCGCGCCGGTGGTGACCGTCGGGGTCTATTATCAGATCGGATTTCGCCTCGAGCCGCGCGGCCGCAGCGGCTTCGCGCACCTTTTTGAACACATGATGTTTCAGGGTTCGGAAAACGCCGGCAAGATGGAGCACATTCGCCTGATCAATTCTTCCGGCGGCATGCTCAACGGCACCACGAATTACGACATCACGAATTATTTCGAATCCGTGCCTTCGAACGCGCTGGAACGCGTGCTGTGGCTGGAAGCCGATCGCATGCGCGCGCTGAAGGTGGACGACGAAAACCTGCGCAACCAGCGCGACGTGGTGAAAGAAGAAGTCCGCGTCAACGTGATGAATCAGCCCTACGGTGGCTTTCCTTGGCTCGACCTTCCGCCGGTCGCGTTCCGCAATTGGCCCAACGCGCACAATTTCTACGGCGATTTTGCCGATCTCGATGCCGCTACGCTAGCGGACGTGCAGACGTTTTTTCACACGTACTATTCGCCGAACAACGCTGTCCTGCTGATGGTAGGGGATCTGGATCCTGCCGAAGGTTTCGCGCTTGCCAAGCGACATTTCGAGAATATTCCCACGCATCCGTTGCCGCCACGCGCGGACGTGACCGAGCCGCCGCAAACCGAAGAGCGCCGCGGCGAGGTAGTCGAGAAATTCGGGCCGCTGCCCGCGATCGCCATCGGCTACACGGTGCCGGATCGCCGCAATCCTGACTGGTATGCCGCTTCCATTCTCGACCACGCTTTGCACGGCGGGCGCGTAGGACGCATCTACCGCCGGCTGGTGCTGGAAAAGGAAATTGCCGTGGAAACTGACGGCGGCGCGGACATTATCGAAACCAATGGCCCCACGCAAATGGTAACGCGCATTTTTCACAAGCCGGAATTCACCACCGAGGAAACGATCGCCGCGTTTGATGAAATTATTCGCGAAATTCAGGAGCAGGGAATCAGCGAAGACGAGCTGGCGCCGGTGAAAGTGAAACTTCGCGCTGATTACTACTCGAATCTCGAAGGAGGGATGGGAGCACACATGCCACGCTTCGGTCTGATGCATTATCTCGCGTGCTTCACTTTGTTTGACGGCGATCCCGGCAGGATTAACACGATTCTGGAAGGTTTTCAGGCCGTCACGCCGGCGCAAGTGCAGGCCGCCGCGCGGAAATATCTCGTCCCGTCCAATCGCGCGACTCTTGTGCGCCGTCCCGTGGCAAAGGAAGTGGCGGCATGAGCGGAACAACGACCAAACCCATGACTACGACCACGCAAGCAGCAACAACGCCGCAACCGTCCGCGAGCCCTGTGCCTGCGCTCGGACCCGAACGCCCGGTCGCCTGGCCCAAACGCGCGGTGCGGACGCTTCCTAATGGAATGCAGGTGGTGTTGGCGGAACTGCGCACGTTTCCGAAAATTTCCGCTCAACTTTTCTTCCGCAGCGGCAATGCCAGCGTCGCTCATAGTGCGCCCGGCCTCGCCGAATTGACGGCCACCGTCGTGCGCACCGGCACCGGCGCCCGTACCAGCCGCCAGATCGAAGAGGATCTGCGCCGCATGGGTGCGGATCTGGGCTCGCACGCCGGCGCGGATTCCAGCGCGATTTCGATTTCCGGCCTCGCTGAATTTTCCGAGGGCCTTTTCGATCTGCTGGGCGATCTCGCGCGCAACGCTTCGTTCCCGACCGACGAATTCGAGCGCGAACGCGGCCGCAAAATCGAAGGCTTGCGCATCGAACGCACTACACCCGGCTTTCTCGCCAGCGAACGCTTCCGCCGGGTGATTTTCGGCGAGCATCCTTATGCGATCGTCTCGCCCAGCGAAGAGCAGATGACAGCGATCGAGCATCCACAGCTCGAAGAGTTCTATCACCGCAATTATTCGCCGGCCAACGCGCTGCTCATCGTCGTCGGCGATTTTTCCGCCGACGCCATGTTCGCGCAAATTGAAAAAGTGTTTGGCACCTGGACGGCTCTGCAGCCGGTGGCGCTGATATCCGCGGCGCCGCCGCACAATACCGGCCGGAAAATTCACCTGGTGCATTTGCCCGGCAGCGTGCAGACGCAGGTGCTGCTGGGCAATCTGGCGATCACGCGGCGCGATCCGGATTGGTTCCGCCTGGTGCTGGCGAATTCGATTTATGGAGGCGCGTTTCATTCGCGCCTGGTCATGAATATTCGCGAACAGAAGGGCTACACCTACAGCCCGCGCAGCGGCCTGCAATCTCTGCGCCAGCACGGTTACTTCAGCGTACATGCTGCGGTGCGCAACGAAGTAGCTGCCGCCACTCTTACTGAAATATTTTATGAGATGGACCGCATGCGCTCGCTGCCCGTGACTGGTGAAGAACTGGAAAGCGCGCGCAGCTACCTCACCGGCGTTTTTTCGCTGGGCGTCGCCACGCAGGACGGCTTGCTCGGCCAACTGTCCACCATCTATCTGGATCATTTGCCCGAGGACCATCTGGAAACTTATCGCCAGAAAGTTCATGCGCTCACGGCCGACGACATTCTGTTCGCTGCGCGCCGTCACTTCGATTCCGCCAACGCGCAAATCGTTCTAGTGGGCGACCGGGCGCAAATCGCCGACCAAGCTGCGCTCTTCGGCGAAGTCAGCGAGTACGACTCACAAGGAAATCGGCAAAGTTAGGCGCGTGCGAATTCAGCGACGTAGGAGCGAAAGATCAACCGCCGCCGCTGAAGTAAACGCAGATCAGCGGTGAGCGCCATGAAATCGCGATTCTTGTAGCTCTCTCGGTGCCTGCGTGGCAGCTACGCAGAAAAAAACAGCCGCCGGCGCGTCATCTCGGCGGCAGCGCTGCCTTTTTCTGTGTGCTACGTTTCTTCTCTTTGAACTCCTTGTTAAATCTTTTTTCCTTGCCTTCCGTAGCGGCAGCAACTGAAAATCAATTCTCGGAGTCAGCCATGTTAACGAAGAAGTTCTGTGTCCCGATCACAGCAACGCTGGCGCTGACGTGGATCCTGGGAACGCTCGCCACGAGCAGCGCAACAAATTCCGCAGCGCGTAGCGCATCCACTCCGGCCAGCGCGCCTCCTTCCGGTTATCATTTGCTAAAGAAAGTCCCACTGGGTGGCGAAGGCGGCTGGGACTACCTGGCTTTCGATTCGCCCACGCGTCGTTTGTTTATTTCTCGCGGCACAAAAGTTTCGGTGCTCAACGTGGACACCGGTACTGTCGCCGGCGAAATCGCGAACACCGACGGCGTCCACGGCATCGCCTTGGCACCAGAATTCGACCGCGGATTCACTTCCAACGGCCACACCGGAACCGTCACTGTTTTTGATCTGCAGACGCTGCAGGTAATCGGCAGCGCAAAGACCGGAATGAATCCCGACGCGATTGTGTACGATCCTGCGGCGAAACGCGTTTTTACCATGAACGGCCACAGCAACGATGCCACTGCGATTGACGCCGCCAGCGGCAACGTCCTCGGTACCATTCCGCTGACGGGCAAGCCGGAATTTGCAGTGGCGGATGGCGCGGGGCATGTGTACGTGAACATCGAGGACAAAAGCGAGGAACTGCAGATTGACACGAAAAATCTGACCGTCACAGCGCAGTGGCCGCTCGCGCCGTGCCAGGAGCCCTCGGGTCTGGCGATGGACGTCGCGCATCGCCGGCTTTTTGCCGGATGCCACAATGAAATGATGGCGGTGGTGGACGCAGATTCCGGAAAAGTCATTGCGACGCCTGCGATCGGTGACGGCGTGGACGCCAACGCGTTCGATCCCGGCACGGGCTTCGCGTTCGCATCGAACGGGCAGAGCGCCACGCTCACCGTGGTGCACGAAGACGCGCCGGATAAATTCTCCGTGGTGGAGAATGTGGCGACGCAGCGCGGTGCGCGGACCATGGCGCTCGATCCGAAATCGCACGAGGTCTATCTGGTGACCGCCGATTTCGCGCCGGCGCCGCCATCGGCGAACGAAAATCCCAAACCGCGCATGATGGCAGTGCCTGGGTCGTTTGTAGTGCTGATCTTTGCCAAGTAGCTGCGCCAAGTAACTACGCAGAGTGACGGCGAGCGGCGGAAGGAAAATCGCCGATGTAGACCCGCCCTGCGCGCTACAAAATCTGATGGCTCGATTTCGCGGAGTCAATCGCCAGAGGCACCTGATCGGCAATCTCCAGGCCATAACCTTCCAGCGCGACAACTTTCTTCGGATGATTGGTGAGCACGCGAATGCGGCGCAATCCCAAATCAATTAATATCTGCGCGCCGATTCCGCTTTCGCGCTGTACCAGCCGCTGGCGTCCCAAATCCTGCTCCACTTCCTCGCGCGCGTGAAATCGAATACGTGGCAGATCGCCGTTGTCCGCTTCGCGCAGCGCGTCAATCTGGAATCCGCGCCCGGTGTGATGCAGATAGACGAACACGCCGCGGTCTTCCTTGGCGATCGTCGCGAGCGAGCGTTCGATAATCGCGTGGCAATCGCAGGCCGTGGACCCGAACACGTCCCCGGTGAGGCAATGCGAATGCACGCGCACCAGCGGGGGGCCGGATTTCGCGATGTCGCCCAACTCGCCGCGCACCAGCGCCACGTGCAATTCGTGGTCCGCGTCATTTGAGTATGCAATCATGCGGAAATTGCCGTGGCGCGTGGGCAGCACGGATTCGGCGATGCGCCGCACGTGCCGCTCGTGCTGCATGCGATAACGAATCAGGTCGGCCACCGTCAACAATTTCATGGAATGCAGGCGGCAGAATTCCACCAGCTGCGGAATTCGCGCCATCGTTCCATCGTCGTTCATGATTTCGCAAATCACGCCGGAGTGATCGAGGCCCGCCAGGCGCGCCAAGTCCACGGAAGCTTCGGTTTGTCCGGCGCGCACCAGCACGCCGCCGTTGCGCGCGCGCAGGGTGTAAACGTGGCCCGGCCGCGCGAGTTCTTCGGGATGAGTGTTCGGGTTGGTCGCGGCCAGAATCGTAGTGGCGCGGTCGGCGGCGCTGGTGCCGGTGGTGGTGCCGCGGCGCGCGTCAATCGGCTCGCAGAAAGGCGTGCCGAACATGGAAGTGTTGCGCGGCGTGATGGGCGCGAGCGCCAGCGCGTCACAGCGTTGCTCCGTCATCGCCAGACAAATTAGGCCGCGGCCGAATTTGGCCATGAAGTTGATGGCTTCGGGCGTCACTTTTTCGGCGGCCATGGTCAAGTCGCCTTCGTTCTCGCGGTCTTCGTCGTCCACCAGGACGATCATGCGTCCCGCGCGGATATCTTCCAGCGCTTGTTCCACGCTGGCAAAGGGTGGCTGTCGTTCGGTCACGTGAATCCCTCGGCTACTCTTTAAATATACCACCGAGCGGTCCGTCGAGAGTGATTGCTGATCGGTGAACCGGGACCCGTGAATTTGCTAGCCGCCCGTATGTTTCTTCGCGCGCCTGCGCACCCAGTGGCGAATCAACTCATATTGCGGCACAGCGGTTGCAGATTCTTTCGTAGCTCTGATCAAGCAGCGGCGCCTGAGCAAGCGGACGGCGCCTTGCACTGCCGATTTGGACAAGCCCGTGAGCTCCGCCAGTTGCTGCAGGCTGACGGCGACGCTTCTCTCTTCCGATCTGTAGAGTCGCGTCCACAGGACAAGGTAAGTGAGAAACGCCGCGGGCGAGTGGTCGTGGCCGGCGAGGTCCGGAAGCAAGGTGTCTAACACGTAATCGTCAATCGGCACATGGAGCATAATCACTATACTAATTAATATTACAGACCATTGCAATCGGAAGGCGCCTTCCGCAGAATCACGAATCGTGGAGGCAAAAATGATCAAAGGCGTCAAATTCGCCAGCATCCCCGTCACCAATCAGGATCGCGCCCTCGCGTTCTACACCGAAAAGCTCGGTTTTCGCTTGCTCACCGACCAGCCGTTCAGCAAGGAGCAACGTTGGATCGAGCTCGGCATCCCCGGCGCGGACACCCGCATCGTCCTTTTCAAATTCGGCGAAAGTCTCCAGCCCGGCAGTCAAATGAACATCACTTTCTGGGCGGACGACGTCGCAGCCACGGCGCGCGAGTTGAAGAGTAAAGGCGTGCAATTCGTCATGGAGCCAAAACGCGAAGACTCGGGCACCGCGGCCGCATTCCAGGACCTTGACGGTAATACGTTCGTTCTCAGTTCCAAGTAAATCGCACGCTCGCTGCGGCGCGCGGCACTCCGGTCGGGGTATAATCCGAGCCAATCTATGCCCCTCCTTCCAGGCTCACGTCTAGGCCACTACGAGATCGGCACGCTGCTGGGTGCGGGCGGCATGGGAGAGGTCTATCGTGCGCGCGATCCGCGCCTGGATCGCACGGTGGCAATCAAAATTTTGCCCGCCGAATTATCCACGGACGCTGATCACCTGCGTCGTTTCGAACGGGAAGCGCGCTCCGCTTCGGCGCTGAATCATCCCAACATCGTCACCATCTACGAACTCGCGCAAGACGGCTCCGCCCACTTTATCGCGATGGAACTGATCGAGGGCCAGACGCTGCGCCAGCTGCTCGCGACCGGCTCGCTGCCCATACGAAAAATAATCGAAATCGCGGCGCAGGTCGCCGAGGGGTTGGCGAAGGCCCACGAAGCGGGCATTGCGCACCGTGACCTGAAACCCGATAACCTGATGATCACCCTCGATGGCTTCGTCAAAATTCTTGACTTCGGCCTCGCGAAGGTGGCGACGCCCGCCCAAGAGGCGCAGCAGACGCGCACCCTCTCTTCGTGGCAGACGCAGCCGGGCACGATCGTCGGAACCGTGCAATACATGTCGCCAGAGCAGGCCGCCGGCGCTGCGCTGGATTTTCGCTCTGACCAATTTTCATTCGGCCTGGTGCTCTACGAAATGGTCACTGGAAAACGCGCGTTTCCCAGAAGCACGGCAGCGGAAACGCTGGTGGCCATTATGCGCGAACAAGTCGAGCCGATCGCGCTGCAAAATCCTGACGCGCCGGCGCCTTTGTGTTGGGCCATCGAGCGCTGCCTGGCGAAAGATCCTGATAAGCGTTACGTGTCTACGCGAGATCTGGCGCGCGAACTTGCGGCCATACACGACCGCTTCTCAGAGAAGCCCGCGGCGCGGCAAGCGGAAACTCGCGCCAGCAATATTCCCGCGCAGCGCACAGCGTTCGTCGGGCGCGAAAAGGAAATCGCCGCCGCGAAAGAACTCCTGCTCTCGAAAGATGCGCGCCTCGTCACCGTTACGGGACCCGGGGGAATCGGCAAGACGCGCCTGGGAGTGGAAATAGCCAGCAGCGTGCAAGAAAACTTTCCCGGTGGCATTCACTTTGTCCCGCTGTCGCCACTGCGCGATCCCGCGCTGGTCGCATCCGTAATCGTGCAGACGCTGGGAATTCGCGAGGCCGGGGGCCAGTCGCCGCTGGACTTGCTCAAACGGCATTTCCAGGAGTCCTCGCGTCCGCCAGTGTTGTTCCTGCTGGATAATTTCGAGCACCTGATGCCGGCCGCGCCCCTCGTGGCGGAACTGCTGGCCATTGCGCCCAATCTTAAAATCCTGGTCACGAGCCGCGCGGCGCTGCACGTTTACGGTGAACAGGAATTTCCCGTGCCGGCGCTGGGCGTGCCGGAATCACATTCCAAACCGTCGTTGTCCACGCTGTCGCAGTTCCCGGCGGTCGCTCTCTTCGTGCAACGCGCCATCGCCGCTCGCCCGGATTTTGAATTGAACCAGCAGAACGCCTCCGCCGTAATCGAGATTTGCGCGCGCTTGGATGGTCTGCCCCTCGCCATCGAGCTGGCCGCCGCGCGTATTAAGGTTCTTTCGCCGTCCTCCATGTGCACGCGTCTGGCCAGCCGTTTGCAATTGCTCACCGGCGGGGCGCGCGATCTGCCGCAGCGACAGCAGACTCTTCGCGCGGCGTTCGATTGGAGCCATGATTTACTTAGTCCCGCGGAGCAGAAACTTTTCCGCAGATTATCGGTGTTCGTCGGCGGATGCACGCTGGAAGGCATCGAAGCCGTGTGCGATACCAAGGGCGACCTGGAATTGGATCTGCTCGACGGCATGGCGTCCATGGTAGATAAGAGCCTGCTGCAACAGATCGAACAGGCCAACGGTGAATCGCGCTTCGCGATGCTGCAGACGATCCGCGAGTACGCGCGCGAAAAGCTGGAAGCCAGCGGCGAAGACGCTGCCACGAAGCGCGCACACGCCGCTTACTGCCTGGTGCTCGCCGAAGAAGCAGCGGCGGCGCAGACCGGCAAGCTGAGTGCGGAAGACGCCGTGGGACGGGAGCGCATCGCGTTGGAACACGATAATTTTCGCGCGGCCCTCGAGTGGCTCACGGAATCCGGAGACGCAGAATGGGGTTTGCGGCTCGGCACAGCTCTGTTTCGATTCTGGGAGTCGCACGAATATCTCGCCGAAGGCCGCGACAGCTTGGCCAAGGTCCTGCGCATCCCGGCCGCTGCTGCTCCCACCAAGGCCCGTGCACGCGCTGTTTTCGCGGCGGGTGTGCTAGCCACCGAGCAAGGTGATTTCGCCGCGGCCGATGCGTTGATGATGGAAAGCCTGGAAATCGGGCGGCAGTTGGGAGATACGCAAGGCGTCGCCGTCACCGTGAACGCGCGCGCAGTTCTTGCTCGCGACCAGGGAAATGTTGCGCTGGCGCACAGTTTGTTTCAAGAAAGTCTCACCCTGTGGAGGCAACTGGGCGACCTTCAGGCTATCGCGCGCGCTCTCAGCAATCTGGCCAGCGTCTTGAAGATGCAGGGCGAATACGACCTGGCGCGCTCACTCTGCGCGGAGTGTCGCGCAATCTTCGAAGGCCTCGGCGATCGCACCGGCGCCGCCTGGTCGCTGAACAATGAGGGGGATATCGCGCGCGATCAGGGCGATTCCGCGGCCGCCCGCGCGTCGTTCGAACAGGCGCTGGAAATTTTTCGCGAGCTGGATGACCGCTGGGGCATTGCCGGGACGCTAGCTGACCTGGGCACGCTGGCGCGCGAAGAACAGAATTGTTCTGCGGCCCTGGTTCTCTTCCGTGAAAGCCTGAAAATTTTCCAGGAGCTGGAACACAAACGCGGCATTGCGCGCCTGCTGGAATGTTGCGCGTGCTCAGCGGCCGTGCAGCAGCAGGCCGCGCGTTCGCTCCGCTTGGCCGGCGCGGCAGCCGCGTTGCGTCAGAATATCGGCGCTCCGCTTACCGTCGCCGAACAGGTTAAATTGGAAACGATCCTGGAACCAGCGCGGCAAGCCTTGTCCAACACCGCAACCGCCTGGCTGGAAGGGTGGGACATGCCGCTCGATCGGGCGATCGAAGAAGTGCTGGCGCCAGAAGCTGCATCGCAGTCAGGCTAGCCGGGTTCTTACTCCGCCGTTGAAGCATCAATCAGCCGCCGCACTGCCGAGACGCGATTGCACGCCAGGCCCGTGCGCTTGGCGTGCTCTTCGACGGTGCCCTCGTCGGGAGCGAGGTATACGCAGTACACTTTGTTGCCGGTGACGTAACTATGCAGCCACTGGATCTTGGGTCCCATTTCTTTCAAGACCGCGACAGATTTCTGCGAGAGTTCCCGCAGCTGCGCGTCGCTCAGATCTCCGGCTCCTGGAACATCGCGTTCGATCACAAACTTTGGCATGAGCATTCTCCGGAAGCGTTGGCATGCTAGCATGCGCGTGGAGCGGCTTCAAGAAGCCTCGGGCGAAGCCAGCCCCCCGACGCATGCAAGACTTGACGAAGAAATGAGGTTGCCATGGATCTTCGATCGCTGCAAAAACCGCTGAAAGAGCAATACCGCGCGGACCCCACCACTTCGCGCATCACCATTCGCACCAAAGGCGCGCAGACCGGCGCGCCCATCGCCTGCTCGGTGGACATTGGTCGCGCCATCCATCAGGCCGAAGCGCATAAAGGCGTCGGAGGCGCTGGCGCCGGCGCGTGTTCCGGCGATCTGCTGCTCGGCGCTCTCGCCGCCTGCGCGCAAATCACCTGCCAGATGGTAGCTGCCGCCATGAACATCCCCACCGAGCGCATCGAGGTCACAGTGGAAGGCGATCTGGACCTGCGCGGCACCCTGGGCATATCGAAAGAAGTTCCAGTAGGCTTTGAAAACATCCGCGTGAGCTTCGACATCGCGTCGCGAGATGCCACTCCGGAACAAATCAGCGCCCTGCGCGAAAAAACCGAACAGTACTGCGTGGTAATGCAGACGTTGCTGCATCCGCCGACGCCGCAAAGCACCTGGACGCGCCACGATTAAGAGCCGGCCAGCTGCGCCAGCCCTACGGTTGTCAAGTTTCTAGTGGCCGCCTGTTTTTTATGCGGCACAGTTGATCGTAACGACGTTACTGCTTGACGGCGAGGGTGACGTCGACGTTGGTTTCCTCTTCGCCGTCGACGCTGTAGCGCCCATCCCTCTGTGGGGGCGGGGCGCCGTTGTATTTTTCTTTCTTCGTTGCTATCCCTTCGAGATGCGCCGAACTCGGACCTCGACACTGCATGCGCTGCTCCCCCCAAATCACTCGCTAGCGAAACAGAATCGAAAGTCTGGACCCGGCCTAGCTACGGGCGGCCGCTACAAATTCAGAGGCATTTTAGTAATACACGAAGAAGTAGGCGGACATGCTCAGGCCGACAGCGATCACGATCCAGCGGACGTGTAGCTGGTTCATTTTTTGCGCGTAGTGCGCGCCGGCGTAGCCGCCGGTCAGGCAGCCCAGGATCATCAGCACGGCTTGCGGCCAGAAGATCATCTTGGCGAAGATAAAGGTGATCATGGCGACGCCGTTGACCACGCTGACCAACAAGACTTTTACACCGTTCATCGCGTGAATGTCTTCCATGCCGAGCAGGGCCAGTAGCGACAGAACCAGGATGCCCACGCCTGCGACGAAATGACCGATGTAAATTGCGATCAGTAGTTCGAGGAAAAATCCGCCGATGGTCAACGGGCGCGAAGTTTTTCCAGCGGCTGCGCGCTGGCGCACCCAGGCGCTGATGCGCGGCCCGGCGAGAAACAGCAAAGTAGCGGCGAGCAGCAGCCAGGGAATCAAATGCAGGAAAGTGGACTGCGGCGTACCGAGCAAAATGCGCGCGCCTATCACTCCGCCGATGACGCCGGTGACAAGCAGCAGCGGCAGCAAGCGGCGCGCTTCGGGAGTGAAAGCGTTGCGATACGCGACGGTGCTGGCGACCGTGCCGTGAAACAGCGCTGCGGTGTTGGTGGCGTTGGCCGCGATGGGCGCCAGGCCGCTGAAAAGAAGCGCGGGGAAGGAGATGAAACTACCGCCGCCCGCGACTGCGTTGAGCAGTCCCGCGATGAGCGCGGCGAAGAAGAGGAAGACCGGGTGAGAAAAGTGCAGGCGAAAGAATAACATTGGCGGTAGGTGCGGCGAAAATTTTGCCTCGGCGGCGCCAGGGCTGCGAAGCGGGCAAGCAGGGAGCCCGATGCGATAGGGAAAACTCGTACGCCGCAGGCCGAGCGTGACGTAACGAGGCGAGCCGCGACGAGGCTAAGCGCAACTTGCGAGGCCAAGCCAGACAAAAGGAGGCGACGGTTTCCGAGTTGTGCGCTTCGGTGTAAACTTCTGCGCGGCGAGCGGCGGGGCGGACGCGCTAGAAAAGCAAAATCCGAATTCAAAAAAGAGGATCACGTGCGCAAAGGGTTGGCAGTGTTGCTGTGTGTAATTGTTGTGTTAACCGTGATGTTGTCTTCCCGATCCGTGCCTGCGCGTATTGCGCCGCGAATAGCCGTGACCGAAACGCAAGCGGCGTGGGACCGGCTGGCCGATGAATATTTCGATCAGGTGTACTTCAAATTCGGGCCGAGCAATGGCACGAGCGACGGCCTTCATCAATACGATACGCAGCTGGAGGATTTTTCGCGCGCGGGAATAGACGCGAACGTGGCGGCATTGCATGCTTTTGAAAAGCGCGTGGCGGCTGTGGAGCCGCGGGGGCTGGACGAAACACGCGCGGCGGATCGCGCGTTGGTGCTGGCGAATATTCAGGGCACGCTGCTGGCGCAGGAAATCATTCGGCCTTGGGAGAAAAATCCTGATTTTTATTCGAGCGGGAGCAGCGGCAGCGTGTACGTGATCATGATCCGGCAATTTGCCTCGGCGGACGAGCGGCTGCGGTCGGTGGTAGCGCGTGAGGAAAAAATACCGGCGGTGTTTGCGGCGGCGCGCGCCAATCTAAGGGATCCACCGCGGATTTACACGGAGATTGCGCTGGAACAGCTGCCGGACATTACCAGTTTTTTTCAGAACGACGTGCCGGCGGCTTTTGCGAGCGCAAGCGATCCAGCTGTGAAAGCGGCGTTCGCGAAATCGAATGGCGCGGTGATCGCGGGCTTGCGGAGTTATGCGGAATGGCTGAAGACCGACGTGTTGCCGCGGTCAAAGGGGGATTTCCGAATCGGCGCAGAAACATTTTCGAAGAAATTGTTGTACGACGAGATGGTGGATACGCCGCTGGACCGGCTGCTGGAAATCGGCTGGGCGGATTTGCGGAAGAATCAGGCGGACTTCAAGCGCGTGGCTGCCCAGCTCGAGCCGGATAAAACGTCGAGCGATGTGCTGGCTGAGCTGATGGCGGACCATCCGGCGCCGAATCAGCTGCTGCAGAGCTTTCGCGATACGTTTGACGGATTGATCGCTTTTATTCGCGCGAAGCACATCATCAGAATTCCTTCGGACGTGCGGCCGATTTTGCAGGAGACGCCACCGTTCATGCGGGCGACGACATTCGCTTCGATGGATACTCCCGGGCCGTTCGAGAACATTGCGAAGGAGGCGTACTTCAACGTGACGTTGCCGGGAGCGCACGAGACGGCGGAGCAAATCGCGGGACGGATGTCGGCGTTTAACGTGGGGACCATCGTGAGCACAGCGACGCACGAGGCTTACCCGGGGCACTACGTGCAATTTCTTTGGGTGCACGAGGCGCCAACGAAAACGCGAATGCTGCTGGGCGCAAGTTCTAATGCGGAGGGTTGGGCGCATTACTGCGAGCAGATGATGCTCGATGAAGGATTCGGGCAGCCGGGGACGGGCGCGAAAGATGCGCGCGAAGCGAAATTGATCCGGCTCGGACAGCTGCAGGACGCGCTGCTGCGCGATGCGCGGTTCATCGCGGGGATTGAAATGCATACCGGCAAGATGAGTTTCGAGCAGGCGACGGAGTTTTTCGTAAAGGAAGGTTATCAGTCGAAGGAAACGGGGCTAGTGGAAACGAAACGCGGGACGGCGGATCCGACGTATCTTTATTACACGCTGGGGAAACTGGAGATTTTAAAATTGCGCGAGGATGTCAGGAAGAAGGAAGGCGCGGCGTTTTCGCTGGAACAATTTCACAATAATTTCATGCGCCAGGGATTTCCGCCAATCAAGATTGTGCGCCGGGCGATGTTGGGGGATGATTCGCCGACCCTTTGAGCTGCGCAACGGCGGCGAGGCAGCAGCCGAGCGGTTCAGTTCTGGCTCGCGGCGAGCGCTTTTTGCGCGGTTAATTTAAACCCGTGCGACTTGGCGTCCGTTGCGAGTTGGCGCAGCGTGACCCGACCTTCGTTTTTGTGGCCCGACGCGATCTGCGTTTCACCCAGCGCGAGGCGCGCATCGTATTCAATCTGCATCATGCCGCCCCCGTGCGCTTCCTTCTGTGCGAACGCCAGCGCGCGCAACGCGGCGTCGGCCTTTCCCGATTTTGCATCCACTCGTGCGACAGCGATGGCCGCGTCCAGCTTCGTTTCACGATCGCCGGATTGTTGGGCGAGTTGCGCCGCCTTGTCGCTCTGCTCGCGCGCGCCCGCAACGTTGCCGGAGGCCAACAGCGCATGCGCCCACATAACGCGGGATCCGGCCTCGCCGCCGGCGTCTTTGTCGGCGGCGAACTCTGTCGTGGCGTTGGCGGCATATTTTGCGGCGTCGTCGGGTTTGCCTTGCTCGAGTGCCAAGTGGGACAAAAAGATGCGGGTGTACGCGGCGTCGTTTTTGGCGCTTACTGATTCCAGTGCGGACAAGGATTCTTCTAGGCTGGTACGCGCCCCGTCCAAATCCGCCTGCTGCAGCTGGACATTACCGAAATTCGCGAGGGTCTTGCCGATGTTCGCGCGATCGTTAATCTCGCGGCGGGTCTTCAGCGAATCCTCGCATCGGTTGCGCGCCTCGAGGAGTGCGCCTGCATCCACTGCCCAGGCGCATTGGTTGTTGAGAATGCGAGCCTGCAGATTTTTATCACGCAGCTCTCGCGCCGTCTTCAGAGCGGCCTCCAGGGTTTCCTTTGCGCGATCGTTGTCTCCCGTTGCATACAATTCGGTGGCGAGGTTTTGTTGGGCGAGCGCCACATCGCCCAGCTCGTTCCGCTGCCGCGCGACGGCGATTGCTTGTTCGTAGGTTTTCTGGGACGCGGGGTGATCACGCCGCTCCGATTGGCTATTGGCAAGATTGTTTAACGCTCCTGCCTCATCGTAAGCATCGCCGATGGTCTGCGCGATGCTCAAGGCCTCGCGATACAGCGGCTCGGCGGCCGCGTAGTTTCCCGCGTAATAATAGGCGTTCCCGATGTCATTTGTCGCCCGAGCAGCGCCGAGCTGGTCGCCGGCGGACAAATTGATCTTCTTAGCTTCTTCGCACAACGGCCGGGCTTTTTCGGCGTCGCCCAGATTGACTTCGGCGAAGCACTGCAGGATTCGTGCCCGGGCCAGCAGGATATTTGCTCCCAGGGATTTTGCCGTATCCGCCGCCGAGGTCGCCACGGTGAGTTCCTGTTTGTAGTCGGCCAGGTCGCCATGAGCGCGCGCCTCGGCCAGGTCGGCCTGAGCGCGGGTTCCGGCCGGGAGCGGTTGAGTGCGCAATTGTGCGATGGTTGTGAGCGCGTCGCTGGACTTGCCTGCGCGAATTTGCGTATTCGCGAGCAGAAGTCCATATTCGGGCTCGTCGCGGTATTCCGTCCAGAGTTGGGCGTACTGCTGGATCGCCTTCATCCAATCGCGCGTAGCGGCGTAATATTGCCCGCTGGCACGAGCGCGCGCTTCGGTGGAAAGGCTCGCGGCGGAATCGAGTGCCTTCTTTGCCTCTTCGGCAGCCTTGGATTCGAAACCCAGCTCATCCCAGGATTCGGCGAGCGCGCTGTGAGCCTGCGCGAATTGCGGGTCGGCTTCGATAGCTTTTTCTAGGAGCTTGGTCGCAGCGAGCACGTCAAAGGCGCGGAGCCTTTCGCGCGCCTCCGAGAAATCGCGCATGGCGTCCGGATTGGTGGAAAGGGAGGCGTCCATGCGCGCTTCTTCCGCCGCCGAGAGAGTGATCCCGAGTTGCTGACGCAGGAGCCTTCCAGAATGGACCACGAGCGCATTCAAGTCGGCCTCGCTGCCCGATTGCGCCACGGAACCCAAACTCTCGCCGTCCGCAGCGTTCAACAGATGAATGTTCCATTGAATGCCGGCACGCTCCGCCGCACGGGTTACCGTGTAGGAGCCAGTGACCAAAATGTCCGCGCCGAGAAATTTGCGAATTGCCGCAATCTGATCCTTGGACAAGGCGTTCGACTGACTTTCCACGCCGAAGTTCTGCTTCATCTCCTCTACACGACTGGGCGGAATAAATCGCACCTGGCCGGTATCCAGTTGCGACCACAAACTATCCGCAAGAATATCGCCAAGCGAATCGGCATCCTTGCGACCGGAAAGATTTTGAAAACCGAGAACCGCGATGGACTTGCGCGCACCCGTGGCGGATTGCTGCGCGGCAGCTTGCGCGCGCTTTTCCGCCTCGCGCTCGGCAGCGCGCCGACGGATTTCGCGGATTCCGAATGCTGCAAGGACCAGGACCATTGCCGCGATCGCCAGCGGGAATCGCCAACGTTCGAATCGTGTCGTTGCAGCGAGAGTCCTGGAGGTTGCTTTTGCCGCGCTATCACTGCGAATTTCTCCGCCGCCGTCGGAGGCGGCCGGCGATGGCGTATCGGTCGCAACTGATTCTCCGCGCAAGGCCCTGACCACATCATCCGTGCTTGCAAAACGCCGTTCCGGTGCACGCTCCAAGCAGCGCGCGACCACGGCCTCCCATCGCGAATCGAGATCGGGAACGTGCAGGCGTGGCGACGGAGCGACATGGCTCAAGCGTTTCATTGCGGTGGCCAGCGGTGTCTCCGCGGAAAAGGGCAGCAGGCCCGTCAACATTTCGTAGACGACGATTCCGAGCGCATAAATATCCGTGGCCGGCGTGATCGCGCCGCCGTCAATCTGTTCCGGGGCCATGTAGGCGGGCGTGCCGACGATGTCACCGAGCCTGGTGAGCGTGCCGCCCTCGACTTCTTCGGCGTGCGCCAGACCAAAATCGGTGATCACCGCGCGAAACGCTTGCGACTGCGCTGGCTCACCGCCGGCGGCGCTCGCCGGTGATTTTACGAGCATCACGTTGCTGCTCTTGAAATCGCGATGGATCACACCGACGCGATGCGCGGCGGCTAGCCCTGCGCACATTTGCTCCAGCAGCGGCAGTGCTTCGGCTGTCTGGAACCGGCCTCTGTCACGGATTCGCTGCGCAAGCGTCTCGCCGGAAAGAAGCTCCATGCTGACGATGAGGATTTGCGAGCGGGAGCTTCCCGACTGGCTCACGCCGTGCCGGAAAACGTCAAACGTACGGCAGACATTGGGATGCGTGACCTTGCGCGCCAGCTGAATTTCGCGGCGGAAGCGCTCGATCTCATGGGAGGTCTGGGAGGTTTCAAAGCGCGCCGTCTTCACCGCCACGCGCTCGTTCAGTTCCTCGTCCTGCGCTTCGTAGACTTCGCCCATGCCGCCGCGCGCGACAAACCGAATCACTTGGAAGCGTCCGGCGAGCAGTTGCGAAGGTTGGAAAACGGCGGTGACCGGTGTCCCGGGAAGAATCGGCTCGAGAGGGCTAAGCGCGGGCGAGGTCCGATCGTCGCCCGCGGGGGCTCCCGTGTCGGCGGTATGGTCTCCGCTGGGTGACTCGGGTTTGCGTTCTTCCATGTGGGTGGTTGGCGAACTGAGCGGTGGCATTATGCCACAACGAATAACGGATTGCCCTTGCGGTTGCCTCGGCGAACAGGAGTCGAAACGTGGAGGACGGAGAAGGAATGCGTCCTAGTACTTGCGCGGCCCTAAAACCTCGATTCGCACCAGATCCATTGGAGATTTGCTTGACAAGGAGGCGCACACAGATTAGAAAGCTTCGCAGACTATCTTGCCAGGAGATTTGCTCATGCTCAAGCGCTTCACCATTTTCACAGCTACGCTCGCGTTGCTCGCAGGCGCAATTCCGGCCGGCGCCACCGCCGTGCATTCAGAGAAAGGCGCCTCAGGTCAGGGTCTTGCGGCTGACGCTTTTTTTGATTCGCCCACGACTGTGAACGGAATCACGGTTACCCCGTTTGACGATCAAGGCACGATCTTCGACGTGGTGCAGATTCCGAGTTCGTTCGAGTCGGGCACGCCGTTTTTGCTCACGTTTGCCAATATCAACAACGGATATGGGATCTTCGATTGCGACAACGGCACGAACGGCTTCGCCATTTCCGCGGACTCGACTCCCGTTAATATTGGGAGCAAGTGCACCGCAGGGCCGGCGGGATCGAACGATGCATTCGTCAGCTTCAACGAAGTGGGCAACACGTCCACGATTACGTTTCTTGGCGGAGCGGGCGCACCTCCGACGTTTTATTTCTGGACAACCGACGGGAACCTGACGGGCATCGCGCCGGTGTCGGCCACCGGTACTGCGCCGGAACCTGCCGGGTTGTTGCTGCTTGCTTCGGGCCTGGCGGGAGTCGCATTGCTGCGTCGCCGTACCGTACAGTCCTAGCGTTTCCTTCGCGTTTCGACACTTGCGTCCGCCCTCGGGTGGACGTGTGCATACGCTTGGAGAGTTTGCCCGACGTAACAGCGGGGGCTGCGCTATTGCAACTTTTTGCAGATTGAGTAACATGGCAGCGTTACAACTACTTCTGACGCGCCTCGCTTCGGCGATGCACAAGTGCTAATTTCCCATACACGTGCGCGACACAGAATCTACGGAGCCGACTTGCGGCGCAACTGCATTATTCCGGTTCTGATATTTGTGTCGGCGATCTTCGCGCGGGGGACGTGTGCGCAACAGGGCGCAATGCCCGCCGCAGGTGTTCACGGATCCGTGGACGTACGACTGAAGCTTGCTGGCGGGGAGAAATTCAACGGAGTGGCGAGCGCGCGTTTGCTCACGATCGAAGGCGCTGAAGTTGCAGCGCACCAAGCCGAGATCGGCGGAAGGATGCATTTCGGGGATGTTGCGGTGGGCAGATATGGCGTTGAGGTCAAGGCTGCCGGGTTTGCGCCTGTGCGCCACGAGGTGGAGATTTCCGCGGGGCAGCCGTTTGCGGCTGTTTTTCTGAGCATGACCCCGGAAATGTCGCAAGCGACAGCGGCGCCGGACGTGACTTCGAACACAACCTCGAAGGCAATTTGGAAGGGAATTTCGAACGCGAAACTTCAGCCCACTACGCACGAGGAAGCTGAGAAATCAATTCACGCTCTGCAGCAAATGGATCCGGTTCTGACCGTGCAGCCGAAGATCGCTTGTCCGCTGCCCTTGGTGTTGCAGGGCGCGGAGCAGAGCGTGAAAGAGCTGGTGAGCAATCTGGATCGGTTCAGCGCGATGGAGCGCGTGGAGCACTTCCCGGTCCACGCGGATGGTGGACTGGCGGTGCGGGACGATCGCTCGTTTGACTACGTGGTGGTGGTCACGCGAACCGGTGACGGAATGTTCGGAATCGACGAATACCGGGACGGTGGGCTCGATCCAAGCCGTTTCCCCGCTGGCATCGCGACGACCGGTTTGCCTGCGCTGGCCTTGATTTTTCATCCGAACTTCGCGCCGGAATTTAATTTCGTGTGCGACGGCCTGGGAGAATGGGAAGGAAGGCCGGCGTGGCAAGTTCATTTCGAACAGAGGCCGGACCGCCCGAACCAGATACGCAGTTACATAATCTACCAAAATACTTATTCGGTTCCGCTGAAGGGCCGGGTGATGATTGACGCCGGCACTCTTCAAGTATCGCGGCTGGATTCGGAATTAATCAAGCCGGTGGAGAAAATCAAGCTGACGCAGGAACGAATTTCGATAGATTATGCGCCGGTACAATTCCGCAGCGAAGAACAACAGATGTGGCTTCCGCAGAGCGCCGAACTTTACGTGGAAAGAGGCAAGAGTCGTTACTATCGGCGGCATACATTCAGCAATTTCCAAGTGTTCACGGTGGGGACGGAGCAGAAAGTTCACGCGCCGAAGGAATCCTATGTCTTCACGAACAATTCGAATCGCGAGATTCTCGGAGTGCTGACGGTGAACCCCATTCCAGGTGGGGCTTTGCATGAAGTTTCCATCAGCTTCAAAATTCCGGCTGGCGGCACAGTGTTCAAGGTGGTGGGGCCGGGGAAAGATGTGAACTTTCCCTCAGAAGACGTGGAATCGGCGCGATTCGCGCACAGCGGGCCGCCTGGGTCGATTGATGCGAATGCCTACTTCGTTAACGCGAGCACGCTAGAGCTCGTGCCGGACACCGCGGTTCCCGCGGCGCAATAAACGGAGGGTAGGATTTCGCGCAAGTGCCGCAGACATTTTCCCCGCAGAACCTCGCCGACGGATTGAATCCTGAGCAATCGTATTAGGGGCGAGTTGTGGGGACTTGAAACGCGAATTCACGAAAGGGTTTGCGATGGATGACGAAGAAAAATGTCCCGTGAGCGGGAAACGGAAGTATCCGAGCGAGCGCGAGGCGCTGGCGACGGCGGCGCATCAAATCACGGTGGCTGGCGCGCCGAAAGAGCTGCGCCCTTACCTTTGTTCCTGGTGCTCGGCATGGCATTTGACGAAAAACGCGGGGAGGGGTGGGAAAGCGCGCGGATGACCGACTCGCTGGGAGTAAAATGCGCGCGGCGCGGATTCGGGGATGAGGAGAGTTGTGATGCGCGAGTGGATGCAGGCTGGGCTGGCGGCGATTGTAGCGCTGATGTTCAGCGGCGCTTTATTTGCGGCGGAAGGTGCTGCTGCGGAAAAGGCGAGTGCTGAGCAGCTGATTGAGATGGCGAAGGCGAACGGTCTTGGCCTGCGGGACGCGATTGTTGCGACGCTGGATGCGAAGGAGATGAAGGAGGGAACGGCTTGGATTGCGAGCGGCCCGGAATTTTTCTTCGCGACGGAGGCGGCGGCGAAACCGGAGATTTTTGTGGATGAAGCTGCGGGGCCCCTGATGCGGAATATTTCGCGCTCGGATATTTGGTACGCAGCTGCGCACATCGAGCCGGTGGGCAGGCTGCACTCGTTCTACTACGTTGTCGGCGGCGCACATTTTGGTGGGCGGCTGGACTTGCCGGCCTTTGGCGCTTTGTCTTATCTGCAGCCGGGAGTCCCTTCGGGGAAGCTTTCCGAGAAGATCGTTCATACCAGCAAAATTTATGATGGCATGAAGAGCGAGTATCGGATTTACGTGCCAGCGCAATACGATGCGCGAACGGCGGCGGCACTGATGGTGTTTCAGGATGGCCAGGAGTATTTGGATCGGGAAGGCAGGGATCCGGCGCTGAACGTGATTGATAATTTGATCGCGGAGAGAAGGATTCCGGTGATGATTTGCGTGTTCATTAATCCCGGGGAAATTGAAGGATCGCCGGGGACGCCTACTTACAATTTTGTGAAAGCGTACGGGGAGAAGTGGCAGCGGGGGATGAAAGATTCGATGCGCAGCACGGAGTACGATACGGTGAGCGATCGTTACGCGCGGTACTTGCGCGATGAAGTGCTGGCAGACGTGGCGGCGAAATACAATATCCGCAAGGACGCTTATAGCCGGGCGATCACGGGACTTTCTTCGGGCGGAATTTGCGCATTTAATGCGGCTTGGCAGATGCCGGATCAATTCAGCCGGGTGATTTCTTGGATTGGAAGCTTCAGCGGGATTCAGTGGAAGGAAGAGCCGGCGCTGACGGATGGCGGGCAGGATTATCCGGACAAAGTATTGCGCGAAGAGCGGCGGAATATCCGGGTGTGGTTGCAGGATGGATCGAATGATATCGAGGGTAAGTACGGGAGTTGGCCGCTGGCGAATTTGCGCATGGCGAATGCGCTGAAGTTTAAGGAATATGACTTTCATTTCAGTTTCGGCAAGGGCACGCACAATACGGGTCAGGGCGCGGCTGAGTTTCCGGAGGAGATGATTTGGTTGTGGCGGGATTACGATGGCGCGAAGACCGCGCAGACGTATGAAATTGAGCCGAGCGAAAAGGCGAAGCCGCAATTTCGCGTAGCGATTGCAAATCGTGAGGATGAGTAGGACGGAATGAACGATTCGCGCGGCGCTTGTCAAGTAGCGCAAATACGAAGAAAACCGGGAGGCGGGTTTACCTCCCGGTTTTCTTCGGGTGCATCTATTACAAACTCAGCCGCGAGTTATTTAGGGTCTTTCTCTTTGTTCTTTTCTTTGTCCGTTTTGATTTGCTTGCTGGTTTTGTTTTGTTCCTTGTTTACTTGTTTCTTTTCCTCGGGGGTCAGCTTGCCGCCGTTGGCTTCGCGGTCGGATTTGACCTGTTGATTGATGTGCTGCTCCTGCCTTTCGACATGGGCTGTTTCGCCGGGAGTCATTTTGCCGTCCGCGGCGCCGTTGCCGATGCGCCGCTGCTGATTTTCAGCGCGTTCGCCGACGCGGCTCATCGCGGGATTGGCCGGCCGCCCGTGATTTTCAGAGGCGAAGTTGGAGCGGTCCTGGCTCGCCATGTGTTCGTGGGACAACTGCTCGGACGTGGCGTTGACGTGCTGTTCGTGCTCCGCGGCGCGTTCCTCGGCCGTCGCTACAGCTTGGGTGCCGCCAGGACCGCCATTGAAGCTGGCGCGCACGCCGACGTCTTCGTGGACCACAGTGCGATCGACGAACGTGTTGTGAACGACCGTGGTGTTTACGTTGACGACCGCGGTGTTGTAGGCGAAACGCCCGCCGCGCCATTCACCGCCCACGAAACCCACGCCGCCATAGCCGAATCCGTAATTCACGCCGCCGTAGAAACCGACGTGCGGGCCCCAGTAGCCGGCATGCCAGCCGTAACCGCCGCCGGCGAAGCCCCAGTAACCGGGAGTCCAGAGGAGGCCGACGCGCGGAGGAGCGACCCAAACGCCAGGAACCCAGTAGTAGCCTGCGTCACCGTATGCCCAGTAACCGGGAGTCCAAAGATAGCCTTCGGTAGGGCACGGAGGCTGCACGTAAACGGGCAGCGCCGGGGGGCCAACGTGTACGGAGATGCCCACCGAGATTTGCGCGGAGGCCGGGGAAGGCATGGAGGCGAGCGCCAGGGGCACGCAAAGAGCGAGAAGAAGTGTTCGGATGATTATGAGCTTACGCATTGCAAAATCCTCCCTTAGTAGAGTTCGTTCATCGTTAAAATTTCAGTTTTTGCTGCGCTTCAGAAACCGAGCTGGGCTAGCTCCATGGTTTGTTTAACACTGGAGTGCGCCGAAGGTTTCGCGCCGATTTCGCTGCGATTTCCCGGACGGAAAGGCTCCTGCTGATAAGGGGAACCAAACGACAGATGATTGCGGAGGGGACGCTTACGCCAAAGTCGGCAGAGACCTCTAGAAGTTGTTGATAACAACAGACGTGTGAATATTGCGAAGATCGGAGAGCAGTCGCTTTCCGCCGCGATCGGCTACCGCCGCGGAATGCTAGGCAACTACTCTTCCGCTCGGAACCGCGTAGCCTTAGGTCGGCCATTAACGCGACGCGATCGGGGTATTCGCACACTTAGCAAGGCGATGCTGATTGATTCCCATGACTCTTGGTTTCCGTCGCATCAGCACACGGTTTGGTGAGACCGCGTTCGGCGTAAACAAAAAGGGCGCTTCGGTGGTTGCACCGAGGCGCCCTTTTATTTTGATGCAGCCGTCGCGCTTCGCGGAGCGGCGGCTACAGATTCAGCTGCAGAGACTCCGTTTAGTACATGCCGCCCATGCCGCCGGCGCCTGGGGCGCCGCCGCCGTGAGCTGCGCCGGCTTCCTTCGGTTCCTTGATGTCTGCCACCAGAGCTTCGGTGGTGAGCATGAGGCCCGCGATGGAAGCGGCGTTCTGCAGAGCTAGGCGGGTTACCTTGGCCGGGTCAATCACGCCGGCCTTGACCAGATCGCCGTACTCGCCCGTGTCCGCGTTGTAGCCGAAGTTCTCGTCCTTGGACTCGCGGATTTTGCCGAGAATTACGGCACCTTCGTCGCCGGCATTGTGAACGATCTGACGGAGAGGCTCTTCGAGGGCGCGCTTTACAATGTTGACGCCGATGGCATCGTCATCATGCAGCTTGAGCTTATCGAGAGCCGGGATGCAGCGGATTAACGCCACACCGCCGCCGGGAACGATACCTTCCTCCACAGCCGCGCGGGTTGCGTGCATGGCATCTTCGACGCGAGCCTTCTTTTCCTTCAGCTCGGTCTCGGTAGCAGCGCCGACTTTAATGACGGCAACGCCGCCGACGAGTTTCGCCAAACGCTCCTGCAGCTTTTCCTTGTCGTAGTCGGAGGTGGTGTCTTCGACCTGGGCGCGAATTTGACGGACGCGGCCTTCGATTTCCGAAGCCTTGCCGCCGCCTTCGACGATGGTGGTGTTGTCCTTATCAATCGTGATCTTCTTGGCGCGGCCTAGATCCTCGGGCTTTACGTTTTCAAGCTTGATGCCCAGATCTTCGGTGATGGCCTTGCCGCCGGTGAGTGTGGCGATGTCTTCGAGCATGGCCTTGCGGCGATCTCCGAAGCCAGGAGCCTTCACGGCAGCGCACTGCAAGGTGCCGCGGAGCTTGTTGACGACGAGAGTGGCGAGAGCTTCACCTTCGACGTCTTCAGCGATGATCAAAAGCGGCTTACCCTGCTTGGCGATCTGCTCGAGAAGAGGCAGCAGGTCCTTCATCGAGGAGATTTTCTTTTCATGGATGAGGATGCGAACGTCTTCCATCGCGCATTCCATGCGTTCGGGGTCAGTGACGAAGTAGGGCGAGAGGTAGCCGCGGTCAAACTGCATGCCTTCGACGACCTCAAGCGACGTTTCCATGGTCTTGGACTCCTCCACGGTGATGACGCCGTCCTTGCCGACTTTCTTCATCGCACCGGCAATGATGTCGCCGATGTGCTTGTCGTTGTTCGCGCTGATGGTGCCGACTTGGGCAATCATGTCGCCCTTGACGTCCTTATGCAGACGGCGAACTTCCTCAACGGCCACTTCAACCGCCTTTTCGATGCCGCGCTTCAATGCCGTGGGGCTGGCACCGGCTGCAACCGCCTTCACGCCTTCGCGGAAGATGGCCTGGGCCAGTACGGTGGCTGTGGTCGTGCCGTCGCCGGCTACGTCGGAAGTCTTGGATGCGACTTCACGCACCATCTGGGCGCCCATGTTCTCGAGCGGATCCTGCAGCTCGATTTCCTTAGCGACGGTTACGCCGTCCTTGGTGATGATCGGCGAGCCGAACTTCTTTTCGATCACCGCATTGCGGCCCTTGGGGCCGAGGGTGATTTTTACTGCGTCGGCGAGCTGATTCACGCCGCGCAGGATCGCCTGGCGCGAATTTTCACCAGTCACGATTTGCTTTGCCATGATGTCTTTCTCCTATTTTTGTATTGCGAGTTGGTTATCCGGCCGGCGGCTTAGGCCGCGTCCGGGGAGTTGCGTTTAGAGCGGGTTAGCGTTTGCCGGCTGCTTTGGCAGCGGGGCCGAGCTTTGCGAGGATCTCGTCTTCCTTCATGATCATGAATTCCTCGCCGTCAATGGTGATGTCGTTGCCGCTGTACTTGCCGAACAAGATGCGGTCACCGGCTTTTACGTCGAGGGGGATCAGTTCACCTTTTTCGCGGCGGCCGGAGCCGACGGCGATGACTTCACCCTCTTGTGGTTTCTCTTTTGCGGAGTCCGGGATGATGATGCCACCCTTGATGGATTCCTTTTCTTCCAGGCGCCGCACTAGCACGCGGTCGTGTAGGGGCGTGATATTGACTGCCATTTGTAAAATCCTCCAATTGTTTGGTGAGACTTGCCGGGAGGAGTTATGGCGGCCAGGAGACCGTTTAGCACTCCTCGTAGGCGAGTGCTAATATAGCAATGAGAGGCTGGGGAGTCAAGCAGGAATCTGATAATTCGAGGCTCACATCTGTCTGGGTTATTAGTTTGTATTGCTTTTATTTTCAGTAGTTTGACTGCCGCCAGATTTTTCTGGCACTTGATTCTTGCCTTGTGGGCGTTCGGGGGGCTAGAATCCCGCGGACTGACACCGGTGCCATCACTCTTCTATATTCGACTCATCAGTTTGACTGCTGGGACGCTGGTGTATTTGTTCTTGCTGGCGCTGATCTTGGGGCACCGGCGCCCGCGGACTTTTGAGCGAGTTCTGTTCTTCTTGATCCTCTCGCTGTTCTTGATCTATGCCGGTGGGCTGCTCGAAATCAACGCGTTCATCCAGTACGGCTTGCTGCCGTACCCGACCCTGCTCTTTTGTTGGATTCTCCATGTCCTCGGATTAGCGTTCTTACCGGCCCTCCTGCTCCACGTTCACCTCGAATATCTTCAGACCATTCAGGGTCGGGCATTATCGCGATTTTATGGCCGTGCCGTGTGGCTGGTATACGCGTTACCCGTTGCTCGTGCACTTGTTTTCGCGTCTATGCAGCACAGTGGACCATTCACCCTCGCACAGTCAATTTTGCAGTGGCTTGAGCTCACTGGCTCCGACCTATTCCTTCCCGCTGTGGCGCTACTCGGCTGCGTTGCTATCGAATTTTCGATTGTGAAATTTTCAAAAGAGCCGGGCGAACGCGGATTCTTCACCTGGCTGGGCGCGTTCTCGGTCTTGATATTGGCGACGCTCGCGCTTCGGGAGGGAATTGCGACAATACCTCCGCTGACGGGGGACGGCATCGCTACTGCGATCACTTTTCTGTGCGTGCTGCCGGGCGCGCTGCTGCTTTATTACGCGGTGCGGCGGAACTTTCTGGAGTTTGCAGCGCAGCGGAATTTGATGTATGCGCTGCCGGCTACTTTTTTGGCGCTGCTGTATTTGGCGCTGGTGCGGCGGGTTAGCGGTTGGCTGGAGCCGGTGTTACCGCCGGAGGCTACAGCGAGCGTGTTGCTGTTTGTGCTGATATTTCTTTTTGAGCCGCTGGAGCGGGCGATTGGGCCGGTACTGCATCGGCAGTTGGCCGAGCGGATGGACAGGGTACAGAGATTGACCTCGCAACTGCAGCAGGAGGCGCGGCTGGGGAAGGTGGCGCACCTGGTGGCGGAGGCGGAAAGGAGCATACGCGAGGAGTTTGGGCTGGCGGCGGTGCGCATTTCGATACCGCGCGATACGACGTTGAAAGCTTTGGCAGCGCCCGGCGGGCTGGGGCACACGGCGCAGATGCGGTTGATGAAGGATGGACAGGAAATCGGAGTGCTCGAGGCGGCGACAACCGGATCGTATCTGACGGGCGAGACCACGGCGGCGCTGGAATTTCTGGCGGAGCAATTGCCGGGCATGGCGGATTTGGCGCGGTTGATCGAGGACAAGTTGCGGCTGGAGCATGAACTGGCGGAGCGCGAGCGGATGGCGATGCTGGGACAGATGGCGGCCAGCGTGTCGCACAATTTGCGGAATCCTTTGAGTTCCATGAAAACGGTACTGCAAGTACAGCTGGAAAATCCGGATTTGCCCCTGGATGTGCAGCGCGACTGTACATTAATCGTGGGCGAGATTGATCGCATGAGCACGAAGTTGACGCAGCTGCTGCATTACGCGAAGCCTTCGGTGCATGGCGAAAGCGTCGCGGCGGTGGCGGTGGCGGCGCAGACGGCTTGGCTGTTCGGGCGGGACGCGGAGCGGCGCAACGTGCGGCTGGAATTCGAGAAACCGACGCACGAGATTATGGCGCAGGCGTCGGAAGAGGCTTTGAGCGAGGTGCTTTCGAATTTGATTGTGAACGCGATGGAAGCACAGCCGGACGGCGGGCGGGTACGGATCAGTGTGGGGCGTTACGACGGGAGGCTGGACATCGTGGTGGACGACGACGGTCCGGGGATTACAGCGCAGCTGCGCGCGAAAATATTTCAGCCCTATTTTACGACGAAGGCGACGGGGACGGGACTGGGGTTGGCGATTGTCGCGCGCAGGATTGAGGAGTTGGGCGGGACGCTGGCGGTGGAGAGCCCGCTCCGTAATGAGAAGGGCACGCGGTTTCATTTGACGCTGCCGCTGGCGGAAGGGGACGCGAAATAAATCATGCGAACAATTTTGTTGGTGGATGACGAGAGCGCGGCGCGCTATGGGACCGGGCGGGCACTCGAGAAGCAATATAAGGTGATCGAGGTGGGGTCGGCTGCGGCTGCGCGCGAGGCTTTGGCTGCCGGGGCGCCAGATTTGATTCTGCTAGATCTGGTGATGCCGGGCGAGGATGGGATTTCGTTTTTGCGCTGGCTGCGCGAAAACGGGCATGAGATGCCTGTGCTAGTCGTTTCGGCCTTGGATACGGCGCAGACGGCGGTGGAAGCGTTGCAGGGCGGGGCTGCGGATTACATCGTGAAGGGATTTGACATCGAGGAATTGCGTCGGCGTGTGGCGAACTTGCTGAAGCTTTCCGAGCTGGCTGAAGAAAACACGCGTCTGCGGCGGGAACTGGTGGCGGACGGACAATTCGGACGGCTGCTCGGCGCTTCCCAGACGATGCGGCGCGTTTTTGAGGTGGCGGAGCGCGTGGCGGCTACGGACGCGACCGTGCTGATTTTGGGGGAGAGCGGAACGGGGAAGGATTTGTTGGCGCAGGAAATTCATGAGCGGTCGGCGCGGCGCGGCCGGGCATTTGTGGCGGTGAATTGTGCGGCGCTGCCGGAAAATTTGATTGAATCGGAATTGTTCGGGTACGAGCGCGGGGCGTTTACCGGAGCGGCGCAGCAGCGCAAGGGAAAATTTGAGTTGGCGTCGGGCGGCACGATTTTTCTGGATGAGATTGGGGACATGAATGCGGTGACGCAGGCAAAAGTGCTGCGCGCTCTGGAAAATCGCAAGATCGAACGGCTGGGCGGGTCGCACGCGATCGATGTCGATGTGCGGGTGATCAGCGCGACGCACCGGGATTTGCGGGGGGAAATTTCGGCAGGACGCTTTCGCGAGGATTTGTACTACCGGCTGCGGGTGGTGACCCTGGAATTGCCGCCGCTGCGCGCGCATAAAGAGGATCTGGCGCTGTTAGTGGATGCGTTTCTGGAGCAGTTAGGGGCGCGGCATAACCGTCGTGCGCAGGTGTCGCCGGAAGCGATGAGTCTATTGCGACGCTACGATTGGCCGGGGAACGTGCGGGAATTGCGTAACGCGCTGGAGCGCACGCTGGTGTTGTGCGACGGCGATGAAATCACTTCGGCGGATTTGCCGGAGGAGATTCGGGAGTATCGCGGCGCGGCGGGCGCTATGAAAAAGGCGGGGGACGAATCGTTTTTGGGCGCAGCGGATTTTCGCGAGGCTAAGAGGCAGTTTGAGATTGTTTATTTGCGGCGGAAATTGGAAGAGCATCATTGGAATGTGTCGCAGACAGCGGCGGAGGTGGGATTGCATCGGCAGAGTCTGCAGGAGAAATTGCGGGAGCTTGGAATTCAGCGGCCGGGGAAGTGAGGCGGTGGCAAGTGACGAGCGAAGAGAAGAAAAGACAGTCCCCTTACCCGCTGTTGCAGGCATCGGGATGACACGCGCTACCAAGTCCGACAAGATGACGAGACTTCAGGCATGACGGACGGCGTATCCATCGCGGGATTTATTTTGGCGGGTGGCGAAAGTTCTCGCATGGGTGTGGATAAGGGGTTGCTAGAAATTGCGGGTGTGCCGATGATCGCGCGGGCGGCGCGATTGGTGGAATCGGTGGTGGGCTCTCCGGTGGTGGTAGTGGGGACGCCGGAAAAATATCGGGGGTTGGGATTACCCGCGATTGCGGATGATTGGCCGGGTTGCGGGCCGCTGGGCGGGATTGCAACGGCCTTACGTGCCTCGGATGCGGAGTGGAATTTAATTGTGGCGTGCGATTTGCCGTATTTGACGCGCACGTGGCTGGAATATTTGTTGCAGCGCGCGCGCGATTCCGCGGAGGAAGCCGTGGTGGCAAGGAATCTGACGCCGGCGAACAGGCGCGGGGCTGAGCCGCTTTGCGCGATGTACCAAAAAGGCAGCGAACCGGAGCTGCGGCGGGCGCTGGAACGAGGCGTGCGTAAGGTGACGGATGGCCTGGCGGAACTGCGCGTCGAAATGATAGAACCAGCGAAATGGAAAGGCTTTGATTCCGACGGGCTCCTATTCAAGAATGTGAACACGCCGGCGGATTACGAACAGGCCAAGGCGAAATTTGCCGGGCGCGCGGAAAAATGAGCGAACACTATTTCGAATTCAAAAATGTTTCGAAGGCGTTTGACGATAACGCCGTGCTGAAGGACGTCAGCTTCTTCGTGGAGCAGGGCGAAACGGCCGTGATCATGGGGCGCAGCGGTGTGGGGAAATCGGTGTCGCTGAAACTGCTGCTGGGATTTCTGGCGCCGGATTCGGGACGAATCATTGTGGCGGGGCAGGACGTGACGGACTGGACGGAAGAGCAATTTTCGCAGATCCGGCGGCGGGTGACGATGGTGTTTCAATCTGGTGCGTTATTCGATTCGCTGACGGTGGAGGAAAACGTCGCGTTTCCGCTGGAGAGCCGCAGCGAGCCGGAAGCGCCGGAGAAAATTGACGCTACGGTGAAAGGGCTGATGAAGGAGCTGGAGGTTGCGGATTACGCGGATCGTTTGCCGGCGGACTTGAGCACTGGAGCGAAGCGTGCGGTGGCGATTGCGCGCGCGCTGGCGGAAGACCCAGACGCGATTCTGTACGACGAGCCGACCACGATGGTGGATCCGTTGATGGCGGCCTACGTGGGCGATCTGATCGCGAAATTGAAGAAGCGATTGCACAAGACTTCGATCGTGGTGACGCACGATACGCACCTGGCGAGAAAATTGGCGGACCGCATTCTGTTCCTGCAAGAAGGGCGCGTGGGGTTTTTCGGCACGTGGCAGGAGCTGGAAAATTCCAAGGAACCGTTCCTGCGAAATTTTCTAGCGCAAGATGAGATGATTCCCGCGTTGGACGCCACCGAGTGAGCCAGAATCCCACGGCAACCGGTGCATCCGCGCCTGCCGCGAAAGGCGGCGACCCGAAATCGCAACTGCGGCGCGTGATGGGATTTTGGGACGTGCTGCTGTTCAATATTGGTGCCGTGCTGGGACCGCGCTGGATTGCGGCGGCGGCGCACAACGGAACTTCTTCTATCAGCTTGTGGATTTTGGCCGCGCTGTTCTTTTTTCTGCCGACGACGTTTGTGATCGTGGAATTGTCCACGCGATTTCCGGAAGAGGGCGGGTTGTATGTGTGGTGCAAGAAAGCGTTTGGGGATTTTCACGGATTTATCGCGGGCTGGACGTATTGGGTGTACACGTTTTTTTATTTTCCGGCGCTGCTGATGGCGAGTGCGGCGATGGCTGCTTATATTGGCGGAGGCAGCACGGCCTATCTGGCACAAGACCGGACGTTTCTGGTGGCGGGATCGTTTGGACTGCTCTTTGTGGCGGTGGCGCTGAATATTGTGGGATTGAATATCGGCAAGTGGCTGCAGAACGTGGGCGCGGTTTCGACGTATGTGCCGCTGCTGATGCTCCTGGGGATGGCCGCGTATTTGTGGCACGCGCACGGGTCGGTCACGCATTTCACCTGGCGCAATATGATGCCGGCGTGGAATTGGGGTACGGTGAATTTCTGGCCGCAGATTGCGTTTGCGTTTGTGGGCCTGGAGCTTTGCGCGACGATGAGCGAAGAAGTGCGCAACCCCCAGAAAACCTTGCCGCGCGCGATTTTTGGTTCGGGGATTTTAATTGCGCTGATTTATATCGCGGGAACTTTTGCGGTGCTTTCCATGTTGCCGGCCGATGCGGTAGATCCCAAGAGCGGCGTGTTCCAGGCTTTGACGTCCGGATCGATGATGCTGCGGATTGTTTTGTTTGGCGTGATCGCGGCGATTCTGGTGACGGTGGGGAATGCTGGAGGCGTTGGCGGAACGGTGGCGGGAGTGGCGCGCGTGCCGTTTGTGGTGGGGATTGACCGCTATTTGCCAGCGGCGTTTGGGCGCATCCATCCGAAATGGAAGACTCCGTGGGTAGCGATACTGGTGCAGGCTTTCGCGACGGGCGTGGTGCTGATACTGGGGCAGATTAGCGACAGCCCGAACACGGCGTATCAGGAATTGGTGGATGCGGGGACGATACTTTATTTTATTCCGTTTTTGTATATGTACGGCGCCGTGATCCGGCTGGCTTATCGCGCGGATCGCGGGGCGAATGAGAATGAGGTTTTGATCCCGGGCGGGAAAATCGGAGTTTGGCTGATGGGGATTCTAGGATTTACGGTGGTGCTGGGCGGGATCGTGTTGTCGTTGATTCCTCCGGCGGAAGCGGCGAACAAGTGGATATTTGAGGGGAAGCTCGCGGGCGGGAGCGCGTTTGCGATCTTCTTCGGGCTGGCGCTTTATTATCGCGGAGTGCGGGCGAAGGCGAGGGAAGCAGGGGCGGCTTAAGCGTGCGAATTCGCGTCAGTGGATCTTGCGATTTTGCGTGGTTTGTTTTGTGGCTAGCGAGAAGCGCGGTTCGATTTCGTTTTCGGTTGCGGTGGATCCCGATACGCGCGCTGCAACGTATTCTCCCACGGCTGGGCCGTGTTTGAAGCCGTGGCCTGAGCCGCCGCCCACCAGCCAGACGTTTGTGAAATCCGGGTGCTGGTCAATCAGAAAATCTCCGTTGGAAGTGCTTTCGTATTGGCACACGCGCGTTTCGACGACGGGCGCGTGCTTCAGGGCCGGGAAGCGGCGAGCGACAAATTCGCGGGCGGACTCGACGGCGGCGACGCTGGCGACGCGGGACTGGGTGTCGGGATCGACGGCCGCACCGTGATGGTCGTCGGCAACTTTCAGGCCGCGATTTTCCAGGTCGGGCATGCCGTAAAATTCGTCTTTTAGGTACAGCCAGGTGGGCAGCGCTTGCTGCTGGAAGAGAATTTCTCCTTGCGGTACTCCGAAGAAAATAATTTCCTGGCGGGAGACGAAGATGCGCGGGCCCAGGAGATCGGGAAAAAGTTTGGCGAGCCAGGGGCCGCAGGCATAGACGAAGGCGCCGGCGGCTATATTTTCGCCGTGGGTGGTCATGATCGAGCTGACACGGCCTTCGCCGAAGGGGGCGAGGGCGGAGGCTGCGCGGTATTGCACGCCGATTTTCTGGCCTTCTTCGACGACGGTTTGCACGGAGCGCCGGGCCATCAGGACGCCGCTTTCGGTTTCGAGGATTCCCCAGGCGTTGTCGTCGAATGCGATTTGCGGGTAGTGCTTGCGCAGGCCCAGCAGCGAGAGGCGTTCGTGGGGGATGCTGTAATTTTGCAGAGCCGTGAGAGTGTCCAGCGCGTAGGGATATTTATCGTGCGCGATCCACAGGACGCCGGTCGGTTGAAATAACTCGGGGCGACCGGCCTGGGCGAAAATTTCTTTCCAGCGGGGGAGCGCGCGCAAGGACCAGCGGGTGTAGATCTCGTCCGCGCCGTAGCCCATGCGGATGATGCGCGACTCTCCGCCAGAGCTGGCGCGGGAATTGGCGGGGCCGTAGGACTCCAGGAGTGCTACGGAAGCGCCCGATTTTGCGAGGCAGTAGGCGGTCCATGCGCCGAAGACACCGCTGCCGATTACGGCTATGTCGTAGGATTTGCGGTCGGTCATGCGGGTAGGCCAACGCAAAAATGCCGGCGGGACGCCGGCGCTAGGAAATGTTGCGCGCGCATCAGAAACCTTCCTCGATCAGATTTTTTACGGTCAGATGCGAGGCGGGTTGCGATGGTTCGCTGTGCAGCAGGCTCTCGACGTATTTGGCGAGGATGTCAGTTTCGACGTTGACGGCGTCGTTGACGGACATGCTGCGGACGTTGGTGTGCTGGTAGGTGAAGGGGATGATGGCGATGTCGGCGATGCCATCGTGCCAGCGCGCTACGGTAAGGCTGATGCCGTCCAGAGCAATGGAACCTTTTTCGGCGACGTAGCGGCGCAGATCTTGTGGAACGCGGACGGAGAGCCACCAGTTTTCGCCTTCGGGTACGAGGCGCGTGAGACGGCCGATGCCGTCAACATGACCTTGCATGAAATGGCCGCCTAGGCGGGCACCGGCGGCTAGCGGGCGTTCGAGATTTACCAGGTGGCCGGTTTTTTTTTCGCCGAAATTGGTGCGGCGGAGAGTTTCGCCGGACAAATCGGCGCTGAAGTGGCTTGCAGTGAATTCGACTACCGTCAGGCAGCAGCCATTTACGGAGATGCTGTCGCCCAGTTTGGTGTCTTTGGTAATGGGGGAATCATTTCCGGGAGCAGAGTCCGAAGCGGCTGCGCCGCGGAAGCTGATCCGGAGGCGGCCGCCGGTTGCGGAGTGGTCGAGAGATTCGATTTGGCCTACTTGTTCGGTGATGCCGGTGAACATTTGTTTTCAGTTCCTGTGATCAGTTTCGCTGTGGCTCCGCAGGGTGCACGGCAGGATCGCCTGTGCCACCTTAGCGCTTGTACACATCGCGAAAATATCCTTGGACTACGAAATCGGGGCCGCAGGGCTTTACGGTTGAGTTTTGCAGCGCTGGGGATTTTGCGAACCAACGCGACGGGATGCTGGCCATTGGAACGCCGCCTGTGCCCATGATTTTGGGAGCATAGAAGAGAATCATTTTGTCCACAATGCCCGCCTCTAGCGCGGCGCCGTTTAGTTCCGCTCCCGCTTCTAGCAGGACGCTGAGAACCTGACGGCGGCCCAGCTCGCGGATCACGGCGCCAAGATCGACACGGCCCTCCCGCGCGGGAACGCGCATGACTTCGACGCCTGCGCGCGTGAGGGCGCGGGCTTTCGGTGAAGCAGGCGATTGCGTGGTGAAAATGATTAGGTCGTGCTGCGCGGACCGCACCAGATGCGAGCGCAACGGCGTGCGCAGGCGCGAATCAACTATGGCGCGGAGGAGCGGGCGGCGACGCGGCTCGCCGGTGCGGTCGCTCATGCGCGGGTTGTCGGCGAGAACGGTGCCGATTCCGGTCAGGAGCGCGTCGGCTTCGTGGCGGAGGCGCTGGACGGCGTCACGCGATTGCTGGCTGGTGATCCATGTGACGCTGCCGGCTTTTTGTGCGATTTGACCGTCGAGGGTGAGCGCGGTTTTCAGGGTGACGAGTGGAAGCCTGGTCTGAATCCAGCACGCGAAATCTTCATTGAGGTGCTGAGCTTGTTTTTCCAGGATGCCGCTGATTAACTGGATTCCGGCGCGGCGCAGCGCGGCCAAGCCTTTGCCGGAAACCGCGGGATTGGGGTCACGCATGGCAGCGACGACTCGTGCTACTCGAGCGGCGCTAATGGCTTTGGTGCAGGGGCCGGTGCGTCCGGTGGTGCAGCAGGGCTCGAGCGTGACGTAGAGTGTGGCGCCCCGGGCGTTTTTTCCGGCTTGTTTGAGCGCGACGATTTCGGCGTGGTCGCGGCGGTCGTAATCGTGGAAACCTTCACCGATCACCTTCCCGTTTTTGACCAGGACTGCGCCGACGATGGGGTTGGGATGTGCCCGGGCTGCGCCGCGAGTTGCTAGCGTTAGTGCGCGGAGCATCCAGACTTCGTCGTTCCCTTTGTTGCGATTCATATTTTAGTGCTCGTCCGCGTTGAAACCGATGCGGGCGGTCCCGCTGCGCGAGGCTGCCGCCAAGGCAAAACCGAAAAGAGCCGGCGAGACGCCGGCTCTACTATGCTTAATCAAACAGAGAGTTGACGTAGGTTTGGGCATCGAATGGGACCAGGTCGTCGATTTTTTCGCCTGTGCCGACGAAGCGGATCGGCAGATTCAGTTCGCGGGCGATGGCTACGACGATGCCGCCTTTGGCGGTGCCGTCGAGTTTGGTGAGCACGATGCCGGTGACTCCGGCATGGCTCCAGAATTCGCGGGCCTGGTTGAGGCCGTTCTGTCCGGTGGTGGCGTCGAGGACAAGCAGCACGTCGTGCGGGGCGCTGGGGATTACCTTGGCGGCGGTGCGCTTCATCTTGTCGAGCTCCGCCATCAGGTTGGATTTGGTGTGCAGGCGGCCGGCAGTGTCCACGATGACGACATCGGCGTGGCGGGCGCGCGCGGCGGTGAGCGCGTCGAAAACGACGGCGGAGGGATCGGCGCCTGGTTTTTGTTTGATCATTTCGACGCCGGAGCGGCGTGCCCAGATTTCGAGTTGCTCGATGGCGGCGGCGCGGAAAGTATCGGCGGCGCAGAGCATCACGGTGACGCCCTCTTTCTTCAGGCGATGGGTGAGTTTGCCGATAGTGGTGGTTTTGCCGGTGCCGTTGACGCCGACAACGAACAGGACGCGCGGCTCGTTAGCGGGTTTGCCGTCAGGACTCGGCTGCGCGGCCGCGGGTGCGGTGAGAATTTTCAGGATTTGATTTTTCAGTTCGCGTTTCAGCGCGCCGGGTTCTTCCAGTTTGTGTTCGTTTACTTGCTGGCGAAGCGCGGCTAGAACCTCTTTGGTGGTGCGCACGCCGAGGTCGGCGCTGAGGAGCGCGGATTCCAATTGCTTCAGAAGTTCGGGATCAACGGGGCGGTCGCCGGTGAGCAGCTGTTCGACGCGGGCGGACAGTTCGGAGCGAGTTTTGCTGACGGAATCTTTGAGGCGTTCGAGGAGCGTGGGTTCTGGCGGTCCGAAGAGAGAGATCATGAGTTGTTGCCGCGCTTGGCGGAGCATTTGATTGTAGCAAACGGAGAGTGATTGGTGAGTAGTGAGAGGTGATTCCTGGGGATCGGCTGGCGAAAGGGAGAGCGATTCGGCTGAGAAATTATACTTCCACTAGCGCGGCGCTTAGGCGGAGGCGGCCGGAGGCTATCGCGGCGTCGAGGGCGGCTACTACGTTGGGATCGAACTTGGAGATGGCCAGGGAGCGGATGCGGCCTAGGGCGAATTCCAGGTCCATGGCGGATTGATAGGGGCGATTGGTGGTGATGGCGTCGAACGTGTCGGCGACGGCGATGATGCGCGCCATCATGGGAATCTGATCGCCCGCTAGGCCGAAAGGGTAGCCCGCGCCGTCCATGCGTTCGTGGTGCAGTTCGATGCCGGGGAGCATGTCCTTCAGCTGAGCGACCGGGCGCATGATATTGGCGCCCTTGCTGGGGTGCTGCTTCATCAGGTCGAATTCCTCGTCCGTCAACTTGCCGGGCTTTTTCAGGACGCGATCGTCTACGCCGATTTTGCCTACGTCGTGCAGCAGCGCGGAAATGCGCAGGCGGTCGATTTCTTCGGAGTCCAGGCCCATGTACTCGGCGATGATGATGGAATACTTGGCGACGCGGCCGGAGTGACCACGGGTGTAGGGATCCTTTTCGTCAATGGCGGCGGCGAGCATGCGGATGGAGCCCAGGAACAGCTCGCGGTTTTCGGCAGCGGCCTGTTTCAGGCGCTCGACGTATTCTTCGATGTCTCCAGCCATGTGATTGAAAGTCTCGGCCAGCTCGCTGATTTCGGCGGCGCCTTCGACGCGCACCCGTTCGTGGAATTCGGCGCGGCTGATGGCGCGCACGGATTCGACCAGGCCGCGAATCGGGCGCGTGATGCCCAGCGCGAAAAGATATCCGAAGAGCAGCGCGACCATGGTGACGCCCACGACGAAGCTGAGCGCCTGCGCAGTGAGTTCTTTCACGCCGGCGTCGATGCGCGCGCTATCCAGACTGCGCTCGGCGATCACCGTCCAGCTCAATTCCGGGATGGTGCTGTAGGTGCCGATCATTTCGACGGACTTATTGTTCTTGTCCTGCTCGACGAAATGCATGGTTTCGGTGGCGCGCAGTTCCTGCGGCAATTCTTTCAGGTGGCTGACGATGGGAGAAGTGGAGGTGACGTCGCGGCCGGGAACCACTTCGGCGGAATCGGGGTGCGCGACGATGTGGCCGTGGCCATCAACGATGAAGACAGTGCGCTCGCGCACGCTGGCGTCGCGAATGCGTTCCAGCAGGCGGTCAATGGAGACGACCGAGGCGATCATGCCGGTAAATTGGCCATTCTGAGAAAGCGGGACCGAGACGACCAGCGCGGGGCGATTATTTTTGCCGAGGGCGAACGGTTCGCTGACGAAATTCAGCCCCTGGATGCTGGCGGTGAATGCGCGTTTGAGCGCGCCACCGACGAAAGGATCCTGGTCGGCGTTGAAACTGCCGGCGGACTGACCTTTGGCGAGCTGGTTGACGGCGGTGACGTAGAGTATATTTTGATTATTTTCGACGAAGCTTTGCAGCAGGCGCGCCAGTTGCGGGGCGTGCGCGGGATCGTCCACATTTTCAATCCAGCCGGTGAGCGCGAGCACCTGACGCTGGCTGAGAAGTTGTTCGCGCAGATTTTGTTCGAACTGCAGAGTTTCGCTGGCGAGCGAACGGGTGATTTCAGATTGCTGCACGCGCTCGGTGTCCTGCAATTTTTCTTCGCTGAGGCGCAAGACCTGGCGATGGTAAAGCCATAGCGGCGTGATGCTTACGAACAGCAGGGCACCCAGCACAATCCAGAGGATGCGCAGGCGGCGCGTCGTGTGCTGCTTGAGGGCTTCCGTGGGCACAAGAATCTCTTCAGTAAAATGCTAGCGAAGTGGGAGTCGCGATACAACGGGACGATAGTACTGGGGGTGGCGAATAAGATACAGAGCGGTCGGGACTTATCGGGAGGATGTCGTTTGTGCGGGGAGGCCCAGGGCGGGATTTTCGGCAGGCTATTCGTCGTTTTTGCCGCCGAAATTCAGACGCGGTTCTTCTCCGGCAACCAGGCGCGCGATGTTGGGGCGATGTTTGATTAGCACCAGCACCGAGATCACGACCGTGCCGAGGCTGACGAATTCCGGAGGCGCATGGCCTGGCGCGTAGAGCAGGTAAACGAAAAGCGGCAGCGCGACGGCGGCGGAAATCGAGCCTAGCGAGGAGTAGCGCCAGAAAATTACGACCAGTAGCCAGAGTACGATTCCAGCGGCGACCGCTTGCCAAGCGATCGGTAGGAAAACGCCGAGGCCGGTGGCGACCCCTTTGCCGCCTTTGAAGCCTAGCCACACCGGGAACATATGGCCAATGATGGCGCAGACCGCGGCGACCATCATCCAACGAATGTTGCCGCGCGTCTGATGCGCGGCAAGCCAGACGGCGGCGTAGCCTTTGCCGGCGTCGAGGAGCAGGGTGAGAATGCCCGCGAATTTTCCAGCGCTGCGCGTGACGTTCGCGGCTCCGATATTGCCGCTACCGATTGCGCGGATGTCCGGGCCGCCGAGCGCTTTTACGACGAGCAGGCCGAAGGGGATCGAGCCGAGCAGGTAGGCGGTCACCGGGATGAGCAGCGCGGGGCTGAGCGGGAGCGAATTCACTTCGCCCCTTCCACGAATGGAAATGCGGCGAGTTTGCTGTATTGCGCGCCGGATGGTTTTAGCACGCTTTCGAAAAGATGGAATTCTGATTCGCGAGCCGCGCCGAAATCATACGTCTTCAGGGCGTCGGCCGCACGCAGCAAATTTTCCAGCGCATCGTTTGGTTCCAAGCGCGCCAGTGTGAGGTGCGGAAAGTACGCGCGCGCTTCACGGGCGAAGCCGAGCGGCTCGAGCGCTTCTTCGACCGCGGCAGCGAGTTGGGCGAGATTCGGAGTGGCCTGCACGCCGCACCAAAGTATGCGCGGCTTGAATTCGTTGGGGAAGAAACCCAGGACGCGAAAATCCATCGCGACGGGCTGCGCAGAACGAATTGGCGCCAGGGCAGCGCGGATTGCGGAAATGTTTTGCAGATCTGTTTCGCCCAGAAATTTCAGAGTGACGTGCATGGATTCCGTGCGCACCCAGCGCGCGGCGCGGCATTCGGGTTTCAGGCGCTGGGCGAGCGTGGCCAGGGCGTTGCGCACCGCGTTGGGCAAGTCGAAGGCGACGAAGAGACGCATGGATTGGGCTCAGGCTCTGGTGGTAGTGGGAAAAAGATAGTAGCGGCGCACCGCATCGAGCGCGGAT